>DATJNS010000571.1:0-6094 GCA_035507915.1 Candidatus Sulfotelmatobacter sp. | reverse complement strand
CCACCGCCGCTTCGTTCCAGGCGAGACCCAGGCCGGGACCGCGCGCCGTCACGCATCCGCCGACTGGCGCACAGGGTTCGGCGAGCACGGCACCCGCGACGTCGAGATATTCGAGCCAATGGGCGGTCGGCGTGACGGTCAGCGCATGCGCGCTCGCCTCGACGAAGATGTGGCTCGATACAGGCAATGAGGCCGCGTCGGCCTGACCCGCGGCGCGCAGCCACCCCGTGATGCCGCCGATCTTCATCACGTCGAGCATCGCGTAATCGCTGGCGCCGGCCGCGATCGCATTGGCCATGTCGCGCGGAAACCACCAGTTCTCTCCGGTCTGGATGCGCACCGGCGAGGCTGCGCGCACGCGGGCATGGCCGTGAATGTCGTCCGCCCGCACGGGCTCCTCGACCCAATGGATGTCATGCTCCGCCAGCGCCGCGATGCGCCGGCGTGCCTCGACCGGATCGAGCGACTGGTTGTAATCGACCATCAGGGCCACGGCCGGGCCGATCAGCGCGCGTACCGCCTTCACGGTTGCCAGATCGCGCGCGAGGTCGCCGTCGCCCAGTTTGATCTTGATCGCGCGGAAGCCTTGCTCGACCGATCGCGCGAGATCGCGGTCGTCGACGCCCGGCTCGACCACCCCGTAGCTGTCGTAGGCCGCGAGCGGGCGCGGCTCGCCGCCCAGCAGGCGCGCGACCGGCAGGTCCGCCGCGCGGCCGAGCGCATCCCACAGCGCCATGTCGAGCCCCGACAGCGCCATGCCGACCAGGCCCTGCCAGCCGAGCAGCCGGAACCGTCGGTCAAACCCGCGCTGACGATCGACCGGGGCGACCGGCTGCCCCTCGAGCTCGGGCGCGAGCGCCTCGAGAAAGCGGACCAGCGGTGCCAGCGCGAACGCCATGTAGGCAAACACGTACGCGCGGCCGACGACGCCTTGCTCGGTCTCGACGTCGATCAGGACCAGGGGCGCGCTCGGGATCGTACCGACGGCCGTGCGGATCGGTCGGGCCAGCGGCGCGTCGACCGCACGTGCACGGATGCCGCGGATCGTCAGGCGGTCGGTGGTCATTGCAAAGTCCCCGTATCGGCAGCAGCGCGGGCACCTAACGCCGTCCAGGGTCGGCTTGTACACTCACTCGTCGGTATAGTTTGACGGAGGCGTCGATGCCGCGCTCGGCGGACGCGACCCGGCGGCGGATTCTCGAGACCGCCTACGAGCTCTTCTATCGTCGCGGCTTCGTACGCGTCGGCGTCGACGCGGTCGCCGAGCACGCCGGCATCACGAAGCGCACGCTGTACGACCACTTCGGCAGCAAGGATGCGCTGCTGGCCGCCGTGCTGACATTTCACCATGACCTTGCGCTGGCGCGTATCGAGCGCTGGGCGGCGCGCCTGGCGGGTGGGGCCGACGCGATGATCGACGCGCTGTTCGCCGATCTGGCGCATTGGGCGGCGCGGCCGCGCTGGGAGGGCGCGGGGTTCACGCGGCTCGTCATGGAGCTCGCCGACCTGCCCGGCCATCCGGCACGTGCGATCGCGCGGCGTCACAAGGCCGCAATCGAGCAGTGGCTGGCGGAACAGTTGGCGATGCGACGTACCCGCGATCCGCGCGATCGCGCGCGCGAGGTGATGCTGCTCCTCGAGGGATCTCTTGCGTTGCTGCTGATCCACGGCGACCGCGGCTACGCCGACGCCGCCGCGCGCGCTGCCAAGCGCCTGGTGAGGCGGCGCTAGGCTGGGCGTACGCCGCGTCCGTCAGGCCGCGGGCGCGCGCGCCTCGGCGGCGCGCCGGGCCTCGAACAGGTGCCAGCTGGCCAGCGCCGGTATGCCGAGGGCGAGATCACGACCGCGCTTGAGCAGCGACAGGCCGAGCGCGAACTCGGGTGACAGCCCGAGCGATGCGCCGACGACCACATAGGCGCCTTCCTGGATGCCGATCGCGTTCGGGACCACGAAGCCGAGGCTGCGCGTCGCGTACACCAGGCTTTCGATTGCCAGCACGGTGTCCAGACCGAGCCTGACGCCCATGAAGCGCAACGCCATCCAGGCTTCGACGCCGCTGACGATCCAGGCGGCGAGATGAAGGAGAAACGATATAGCGAGGATCCGCTTGCGTCCGGCGATCTCGACCATTTCCGTGCGCACGGCGGCGATCCCTTGCAGCAAGGGACCGAGCCCGCGGCGAACCAGCCGAGCAGCCAACGCGCGCAGCCCGTCCGACGGCGTGCGGCGCATCAGGATCAGCCCGACGATGGTCGCCGCCGCGACCGCGACCGGCACGCCGACCGACCACGACACCACGCGACCGCGCGGCAGCAGGTGCGCCACCAGCGCCAAGCCGATCGCCAGATAGCCGATCTCCGCCAGGAACTCGAGGATCGCATCGACCATCGTGGTCGCGGTCGCCGCCGCCCCCGCGACGCCGTGCGCGACCAGCACCCGCACCGCCAGCATGAAGCCGCCGACCTGGGACAACGGCAGAACCTCCGAGCCGCCATCGCGGACGAGACGCCCCCACACGAAGACGCCGAACCGGGTCGACCGCCGCAGCGTCCACCACGCCGCCGCCATGACGACGGACGCGATCAGGTGCACGCCGATCACCGCGAGCAGGCCCGTGAGGCCGATGGCCTCCAGCGCGCTGGCGATCGCCGGCAATCCAACCGACGCGATCAGCCAAGCCGCCAAGCCTAGTCCGCAGAGCAGGAACGCAACGGCCCAGACTCTCACGATGGTCTCACCGGTTGGTCACCGATGGCCTTGACGTCCGGTCGTCCTGAGCGGCGTCTCGGACAGACGGCGCATGACCAACCAAAGGCGCGCGACGTTGCTCAGGATCATGAGGACGAGCGCCGCCACGCCGGCGATGTCCACGCCGTCCATCTAGGCGCCTCGGGGCTGCCGCCGTGCCAGCATGGCACGGAGGCCAAGCAGCCGTCGCGCAAACCCGGCGAGCGCCGGAACGATGGTCGGACGCACCAGCCGCGTGTCGTAGCGCGCGAGCCGTCGCGCGTTCTCTGCGAGGCAAACCTCCAGCAGCATGGCGGGATCCAGATCGATGTCGATCGACGCGTGCCCCGTCATGGTGAAGTTGCTGCCGCCGTCGATCGCGCGCGCCGTCTTGACGCGTTCCCAAATCAGGAACGTCCATACGGCGAGAACCTTGGCGGCGAACAGCGGCCGGCGCCACCACGGCATGGTGCGGCGGTGCCACGCCGCCCAGTTCACGAAGAAGAGGATGTGTCGACATTCCTCCTGCATGATCGGCTCGAAGACGTCGACCAGCGCGCTCGGGAAGTAGCCGGATCGCTTCGCGAGCTCGAACAGCCCGAACGCGAAGAAGCTGTCGATGCATTCACTGTAGCCCGTGACCATGAACGCCCATTCCGGGTCGCGCGGCTTCGGATAGGGCGGCGCCTGCGGGATCTCGATCGCGTAGGCGTCGACCAGCCGGGCGAGCAGCCGCCTGTGGCGCGCCTCCTCGAAACCATTGAGCTCGGTCGCGCGCCGGACCAGCGGATCGCCGATGGTTTCGGCATAGGTCAGAACATTGATGCTGGCGCGCTCCTCCGTGTCGACCGCGATGCTCCAGATCGGCAGTCCTACGAGCCGCGCGCGCGCCGCGTCATCGAGACGCGGCCAGACGATCTCCTCGGGCACATAGGGATCGTGCGTGTCGATCAACGTCCGGCAGAACAGCGTCTTGTGGCCGTCTCCGCCGAGGTCGAGCCGGCCATCCACGATGTCGCGTGGCGCGATGAACGTCTCGCGTTTGGCCCCGATGTCGTATCCATCCATGATGGGCGTCCTCGTGAGGGAAGCGGTAGAGCGTTTCCGTGGGCGAGCACGTTGCAACCGGCGGCGTCAGAGCCCGAAATATTCCCGATAGTCGCGAAAGCGCCGGCGCTCGGTCTGGGCATCGAGCCCGTAGTCGCCCAGGCGATACTCGTTACGGCCGTAGCCGCCGTTCGGCTGCTCGTCGACGGCGCAGCGCAGGCGCGCAGCGAGGTCGTCGGTGAACGTCAGGCCGAAGCGCCGATAGAGCGCGGCGACGCTGCCCGCCGGATCCTCGGTGAAGGCGCGGAAGTCGAGATGGAATGTCGCGTCCGGCGACCGCAGTGATTGTTCGGCGGCTTCTACGAGAATGGCCGCGCCGCGCCCCCAGCGCTCGCTCACCTGTTGACCGATCTGTCCGCGATCGACGCGGCGGGTGAACGGGCGACGCAGAACCTCGGTGAGACGCGCGACCGACTGCAGCACCTCCAGCGGGTCGCGGTGCATGAAGACGATGCAGGCGTCGGGATAGACCTCGCGGAGCGCATCGAGCGCAAACACGTGATCGGGGCATTTCAGGATCCAGCGCCCCCGGCCCTTGCGGTACTGCAGGTGCTTGAGGAAGCGCGCATGAAAGCGGTAGGCCTCGAGATGCCCCGCGCGGTCCATCCAGTGCCGGTAGGACGGCACGTGGTGCGTGGTGTCGAAGCGCAGACTGCGGAACACATGCCCGGTGATCTCGGTGCATTCCTGCGGCGACTGCGCGTTGATCGGATGGAGACTGGCCAGGTCCGGCGCAAGCCGGGCGAATCCGGCAAGCTGGCGGTCGACCCGCGCGGGCCGGTCGTCGGGCAGCGCGCTGCCGACCCCCGGGGCGGCGAGCGGATAGATGGTCTCCCAGCACAGCACCGTCCGGTTCGCCGGGTCCTCGCAGGTCAGCCTGTGAAGAAATGTCGTACCGCTGCGCGGTAGCCCGGTGATGAAGACGGGCGCGACGATCGGCTCGTCCAGGATCTCGGGGTGGCGCTTCTCGGCGTCGCGCAGCAGCAGCAGGTTCGTCAGGAACCGGACCATGTCCCAGCGCGCCGCCATGCGGCCGAACGGGTTGAGATCCGCTTCCTCTTCATAGCTGCGGACCAGCACCTCCAGCGGCTCCTCGCAGCCGGCGTCGCCGAAGTCGGTCAAGCCCGTGCGCCGACGCGCGAGCCTCATCAGCTCGGCGGACGACAGCGGATGATTGAAGATGCCCAAGAAATCGGCAGTGCGGTTTGCCGTATCGAGCACCCAGGGGAGGGTCGCTAAAGCCATTCGGCTGGATCTACCTGTCTACGTCCAAGATGGTTTAACGCCGAACCCGGCCTGATCCGTTGCACCCAGAGCCATGAGAGGTTCGCGCCTCGGGTGGCGATCCATCCCCGAGGCCGCACGCGGGGATGCGCGCCGGCGCGAAATTAGGAAGATGATCTCTCGGCCGGTGCCCGAAGCGTCCGCCGGCAGATCGATCGGCTCAGCCGATTCGGTCGGCGACCGCCACGGCGCGGCGGCCTCGCCACACCGCTTCACGCCACAGGATGTAGAGCCCGGAGCCGACCACGATGACGGCGCCGACGACGAGCGTGACGGTCGGCACGTCACCCCAGACCGCAAAACCGAGGAAGGTCGCCCAGACGAGCGACAGGTAGTTGAAGGGCACGACCGCCGAGGGCGGCGCGAGATTGAGCGCTTTGGTCCACCAATATTGCGCCGTGCCATTGCCGACGCCGGCGAGCGCGAGCAGCGCGAGATCGCGCCAAGATGGCGTCGTGTAACCGAACGGCAACAGACAGGCGGTGAAGCAGGCGATGAGGGTCATCTGCCACATCGTCAGGGTCTGGGTCGACTCGGTGAGGCTCATCTGACGGATCGCGATCGCCACGGTCGAGATCATGATCGCGTTGACGAGCGCGAACAGCGCGCCGAGCTGGAAGGTCCCGACACCCGGCCGCGTGATCACGAGCACACCCACGAAACCGACGACCAGTGCCGACCAGCGGTGAATGCCGACGCGATCCTTCAGGATGACGATCGACAGAAGCGTGGTGAACAGCGGCGCCGCGAACCCGATCGCCGTCACCGAAGCCAACGGCATCAGCTTGAAGGCCATGAAGATGCTCATCATCGAGCAGAGCTGCGACAGCGCGCGTTTGACGTGCGCGCCGGGTCGGCGGGTACGGAACACCGTCAGGCCGGTACGCGGCAGGAAGGCGGCGTAAAGCACCATCACGCTGAACAGCGTGCGGAAGAACGCCACCTCACCGACTGGATAGAGCGCCACCTCCCATTT
>DATJNS010000570.1:0-4333 GCA_035507915.1 Candidatus Sulfotelmatobacter sp. | reverse complement strand
ACCGGCGCGAACAGGAGCCAGACGTCGGGCTCGGCGCGCTGCGGGCGCCGCTGCGCCATCACCTCGAGCGCGCCCGTCTGCTTGCCGACGCGCGCCAACCGCGCCGCGTACTCGCCGTCGCGGCCGTTGAACAGCGCGATCTCGGCGCCGGCGCCGAGGCGCAGCACGTCGCGCAGATAGTGCGCGGCGCGCGGATCGAGCGCGACCGTCACGCCCGGCGCCAGATCGGCGCCGATGAACAGTCGCGCGCGCGGCCGCTCGGTGTCGGGTTCGCCCCTGTGCTCCTGCGTTTCGGTCACGACGGCTCATGCTGGCCCCGGCTTGTTACCACAAGCACGCGAAGCCACTAAACTCGCGCCATGACGGCCGGCCCCGACGCCACCGACATCCCGCGCGACGGCTGGGTCGCGAGCCTGCCGGGCGCGCTCCGTCCGTACGCGCGGCTCGCCCGGCTCGATCGGCCGATCGGCACCTGGCTGCTCTTGTTCCCGTGCTGGTGGGGTCTCGCGCTCGCCGGCTCGCTCGACCTCCGGCTCTACCTCGTGTTCGGGCTCGGCGCCGTGCTGATGCGCGGCGCCGGCTGCACGCTCAACGACATCGCCGACCGCGAGCTCGATCGCCGGGTCGCGCGGACGGCGACGCGGCCGCTGGCGGCGCGCGAGATCTCGGTGTTGCAGGCGGTCGGCTTCATGGCCCTGCTCGGGGCGCTCAGCCTCGCGCTGCTGCTCAGCCTCGACCGCGTCGCGATCGAGCTCGGCGTGGCGGTGCTCGGGTTGGTCGCGATCTATCCGTTCATGAAGCGCATCACCTGGTGGCCGCAATTCTTCCTCGGGCTGGCGTTCAACTGGGGCGCCCTGATGGGCTGGGCGGCGGTGCGCGGCATGCCCGGGCTGCCGGCGCTGCTGCTCTACGCCGGCGGGATCGCCTGGACGCTCGGCTACGACACGATCTACGCCCATCAGGACAAGACGGACGACGCCCTGGTCGGCATCAAGTCGAGCGCCCGCCAGCTCGGCGACGCCACCAAGCCGTGGCTCGTCGGTTTTTATATGCTTACCATCATTCTATGGACCAGCGCCGGGTTGGCGGCCGGCTTCGGCTGGCCCTTGTGGCTGGGGCTCGCGCTCACCGCCGGGCATTTCGCCTGGCAGGTCCGCACGGTCGCCCTCGACCGGCCCGACAGCTGCCTCGCGGTCTTCCGGGCCAATACCACGGTCGGCTGGCTGATGCTCGCCGGCCTGATCGCCGGCGTGCTGGTCACGTGAGCACGCTCGCCGTCGAGCCAGCTGAGTTCGTGCGCCGCCAGACCGCCATCGCGCGGGCGCCGCTGGTGCCCGAGCTCGCGCTGCATCTGGCCGATGCGGCGCTCGAGCTCTGGCAGGCCACCGAGGACGTGCTCGGGCGCATCGGCCTGCCGCCGCCCTTCTGGGCGTTCGCCTGGCCGGGCGGCCAGGCGCTGGCGCGCTATCTGCTCGACCACCCCGCCGTGGCCGCCGGGCGCGCGGTGCTCGATGTCGGCGCCGGCAGCGGCATCGCGGCGCTCGCCGCGGCGCGCGCCGGCGCGGCCTGCGCCATCGCCGCCGACATCGATGCCTTCGCGGGCGCCGCGATCGCGCTGAACGCCGCGCTCAACGACCTGACCGTGACGATCGAGCAGCGCGACGTGCTCGGCGCGCCGCCCACGGCCGACATCGTGCTGCTCGGCGACATGTGCTACGAGCGACCGCTTGCGGAACGCGCCCTGACGTGGGCGCGGACGGCAGCGCGCGCCGGCACCACCGTGCTGCTCGCCGATCCCGGGCGCGCCTACCGCCCGACCGACGGGCTCGTCGAGCTGGCGCGCTACGCCGTTCCGACCAGCCTCGACCTCGAAGACCGCACCGAGCGCGAGACCGTGCTGTGGCGGCTGGTGTGAGCTAAAGCCGGTTGGCGGTGAACGGACACCCCGTCCGCGCGCCATGGCCCACGATCGAGCCGACCCCGCTGGCGCTCTCACCGACCAGCGTGCCATGCGCCGAGATCGTCATGGCGTCACCGCTGGCGTTCATCATCGTCCCCGATAGCGCGAGCTGATCGCCCGTCCGCGAGAGTCTGAGCGCGGACTCGGTGGTCGAGTAGGTGGACGGATGGTCGCTCGCAATGTTGACGAGGACGCCGTCCCGGACGACCGCTCGATTGATCCGCACGAACGCCGAGCCGTGGCACTCCAGGTCGAGGCTCCAGAGCCCGTCGACCGAGCCGGCCGGCACGATGTGGACGACCTGCCAGTCGGTCGTGCGCGGCGGATCGCCGGCGATGTGTCGATAGGCCAGCTTGAGCGGGAAGCCGTACTCGGGCGCGAACCACAGCGTGTACTCGCCCTCGACCGCGCCGCGGGCCTCGACGTCTTTCTGGTAGCGCGTGACCCGCATCACCGGAATGGTTCGGCCGTCGACCTGGACGACGTCGTTCGCGACCACCGTGAGCGCGCGCTCCGATCCGGGTCCGGCGTCGTATGCCAGGCGCGCGCCCGGCGCGAGCGGAAAGAACCCCATCAGGCGCGCCCGGTCCTTCGCGGACATTTCGCGGGTCACCAAACCGCCGAACCATGTCGCCTTGGCGTGCGACGAGTTCTCCGTCGTGACGGACTCGTCGGTCGCGGCGATCACCCGAAAGCGCGTCGTCTCGGTGACGAAGAATTCGGTGCCGACGGGCGGCGCACGATATCCCGCCGGACTCTCGGCAAGGCCGACGCCGGTCCCGGCGATCCACAGCATCGCCGCGCCTACCATCGAACGGAAGGCACCACCCACGGGCCACCGTCATCATGCGTCCGTACCAGATCGATTTGAAACGGATCGGCACGAAACTGCAACAACCCGCTCGGCGCTATAGCGGCGTCTCCTCGACGATGCGGTAGCGCTTGGTGGCGGTGTCGACGGTCGCCCAGGCCCGCGCCTGCCATTCGTCGTGCGCCGCCTTGTAGCTGTCGAACGGACCGAAACGCTCCTCCGACGTGCCCGGCACGAGGTTGCGGAAACCGGTGTCGGTGTACTCGCCGCCGAGCACCCAATACCGCTTGGCCGCGGCCGGCCCCGGCTCCTCGATGATACGGTAGCGCCGGTGCGCACTGTCGACGGTCGCCCAGGCGCGCGCCGCCCAGGCCTGCTGCGCCGTCTTGTAGCTGTCGAACGGTCCGAGATGCTCTTCCTCGGCACCCTCGGCCATCCGGCTGAAATGCGTGTCGGCGTACTCGCCGCCGACGACCCAATAGCGACTCGTCATGATCCCCCCGACGCCTCGACAACGAGACAATTAAGGCGCGGACCGCTAGGTTCAACCGCCGGCGTATGACAGCCGGCGGCCGAGGCCTTGCATGCCCTACGCCAGCCTGCGCGAGTTCATCGAGCGCCTGGAGCGCGAACGCCGGCTGGTGCGCGTCGCGACGCCGGTCTCGCCGATGCTCGAGATGACCGAGATCCAGACCCGGCTGCTCGCCGAAGGCGGCCCGGCCGCCTTGTTCGAGAATGTCGTCGGCCCCGACGGCGCGCGTGCCACCATGCCGGTGCTCGTCAACCTGTTCGGCACGGTCGAGCGGGTCGCCTGGGGCATGGATCGCGAGCCACACCAGCTGCGCGAGATCGGCGAGACGCTCGCCTTCCTGCGCCAGCCCGAGCCGCCGGGCGGCTGGCGCGAGGCGCTCGAGCTCCTGCCGCTGGTCAGGACCGTGCTCGCCATGAAGCCGCGCACGGTTGCTTCGGCACCGTGCCAGGAGGTCGTGCTGCAGGGCGCCGACATCGATCTCGGACGCCTGCCGGTGCAGACCTGCTGGCCGGGCGAGCCCGCTCCCTTGATCACCTGGCCGCTGGTGGTGACGCGCGGGCCGTCCGACAAGCGCGAGGACGGCTTCAATCTCGGCATCTACCGCCTTCAGGTGACCGGGCGCGACACCACCCTGATGCGCTGGCTCAAGCACCGCGGCGGCGCCCAGCATCACGCGCGCTGGGGCGCCGAGAAACGCGAGCCGTTGCCGACCGCCGCGGTGCTCGGCGCCGATCCCGGCACCATCCTGGCCGCGGTCACGCCGGTGCCCGACACCCTGTCGGAGTACCAGTTCGCCGGGCTGTTGCGCGGCCGCAAGGTCGAGCTGGTCGACTGCAAGACGGTGCCCCTCAAGGTCCCGGCGCAGGCCGAGATCGTGCTCGAAGGACACGTAGCGCTCGACGAGTTCGGCGACGAAGGGCCGTACGGCGACCACACCGGCTACTACAACGCGGTCGAGCGCTTCCCGGTGTTCCGGCTGTCGGCGATCACGATGCGGCGCGATCCGATCTATCTCTCGACCTTCACGGGC
>DATJNS010000569.1:0-10782 GCA_035507915.1 Candidatus Sulfotelmatobacter sp. | reverse complement strand
GCAGTCGCCCGAGCTGCAGCCTTCCTTGCTGCCGGTCAGGTTGAGGTTGTCGCGCAGCACGTCGAGCAGGGTCTGCTGCGGCTCGGCCAGGAACTCGGTCGCCTCGCCGTTGATCGTCGTGGTGATGTGATGCTTGCTCATCAGCGGGCTCCCGCGCGTTCGAAGGCGATGGCGGCCGCGCGGCGCGCCAGCACGCCAGCGACCTTGATCCGGTATTCGATGGTGCCGCGCTTGTCGTCGATCGGCTTGCAGGCGGCGCGGCAGGCGGCGTCGAGCTTGGCCAGGGTGGCGTCGTCGAGCTTGTGGCCGACCAGCGCCGCAGCGGCGTCCGGCACGATCACGGCGGTCGGCGCGATGGCGCCCAGCACGACGCGCGCCGCGGTGCACATGCCCTTGCCGTCGAGCGTCACGTTGACGCCGGCGCCGACCACCGCGATGTCCATCTCGGTGCGCGGAATGAAGCGCAGATAGGCGTCGGACGCGTGCGGCGGACGCTTGGGCAGGCGGAACTCGATCAGGAACTCGCCCTTGCCGAGCGAGGTGCGGCCCGGACCGGTCGCGATGGCCTCGACCGGCACCTCGCGCTGGCCGTTCGGCCCGGCGATCACGCAGGTGGCGCCCGCGGCGATCATGCATGGCACGCTGTCGGCGGCCGGCGAGGCATTGCACAAATTTCCGGCAAGCGTCGCGCGGCCCTGGATCTGGGTCGAGCCGATCAAGCAGGCGCCCTCGACGACGCCCGGCCACGCGGCCTCGAGCGCCTTGTGGTCGCCCAGGACGGCGCATGGCGTCGCCGCGCCGATGGTGAACGCGCCGCCCGACTCCTTGATGCCCATCATGCCGGGGATCCGCTTGGTGTCGACGATCAGGTCGGGCTTGATCCGGCCGGACCGCAGCTGAACCAAGAGATCGGTGCCACCGGACAGGATCTTCGCGACGCCGGAGGCGCCGGCCAAGGCGCTGACGGCTTCCGGCACGGTCTTCGGCGCAACGTAATTGAGTGCTGGCATGCTTGCTCCTGATTTCGCGAGAGTGGGCAGCCCGGCACCCCCGACGGGGGCCATGATGCGGGCAGCGCGTTACAAAACGGACATCCGCAGCCTAGTCCGGCCGGTTTCGATGGTCGAGGGAGAAGCGTCGGGGCCTCAAGCGCGGGCAGACGGAAATTCCACGACCGCTTGCAAATGTCGGTGGAATCCCGCCCTTGCTCGGTGGCGCTCTCAAAACGAACAACCCTTTCCCCGATCGTGTCGCCATCCAGGAGCGTGGACCATGCAGGGTGTTGCCGCCCCGCGACCCCATGTGTAAACTCATGTGTGGAGACTCACACATGGCGACCAACCTGGCGATCGATCCGGCCCTCATCGAGCAAGCGCTTGCGCTGAGCGGCGAGCGCACCAAGAAGGCTGCGGTCACCAAGGCGCTCGAGGAGTTCGTCGCGCGGCGCAGGCAGAGGCGCATGCTCGAGCTCATGGGCAAATTGGAATGGGACCCCGGCTTCGACTACAAGCGGGCGCGTAGCCGCGATTGAGCCTGTTCGTCGACACGAGCGTATGGTCGCTGGCGCTCCGCCGGGATCGCACGTCTGAGGCGCCCGAAATCGGCGCGTTGCGGCGCGCCCTGGAGGGCGAGGATATCGTCCTGACGACCGGATTGGTCTTGCAGGAGCTGCTGCAGGGTTTCGCGGGGCCTCGGGCGCGGGCGCAGATACTCGATCGTTTCTCCGCCCTGCCGCTCGTCGTCCCGGACCGGCAGGACCATGTTGACGCGGCCGAATTGCGCAATCGATGTCGGCGCGCCGGCGTGCAGATCGGCACCATCGATGCGCTTCTGGCAGAACTTTGTGTGCGCCACGATCTGACCATGCTCTCGACGGATGGCGATTTTCGCCGCATCGCGGCTCATAGCGCGCTCAAGCTATGGAAATCGGCGACGTAAGCGTCGGGGCCTCAAGCGGCGAGCCGTTTCGCCGCGCGCACGAGGTCCGCCGCCTTCTCGCCGATCATGATCGAGGCGGCGTTGGTGTTGCCCGAGACCACGGTCGGCATGATCGAGGCGTCGGCGACCCGGAGCCCGGCGACGCCGCGCACCCGGAGCTCGGGATCGACCACGGCGAGCGCGTCGACCCCCATCTTGCAGGTGCTGGTCGGGTGGAACACCGTGCCGCCGTTCTGGCGCGCGAAGGCGAGCAGGTCGGCGTCGCTCTGGACGGCCGGCCCCGGCAGGTACTCCGACTCCACGAAGGCCGCCATGCGCGCGTCCGCCAGGATTTGCCGGCACAGCTTGAGGCCGTCGACGATGCAGCGCTGGTCGGTGTCGGTCGCCAGGTAGTTGGGGTACATCGCCGGCGCGTCGGCCGGGTTGTCGCTCTTGAGCTTGATCTCGCCGACCGACTCGGGGCGCAGCTGGTAGGCGATCAGGGTAAAGCCCGACCACGGGTGCAGGCCGTCCTGCGGGCGATCGGCGCTGAATGGCGAGAACGAGCACTTGACGTCGGGCGAGGCGAGCCCGGGCCGCGTGCGCGCGAACAAGGCCGCCGGCGCGGTCGGCACGGTCAGGGGCCCGCGCCTGAACATGTAGTACTCGAGCCCGGCCTTGACCTTCTTGATATTGCTCAGCATCACGTCGTTGACCGTGATGGGCACGCGCGACTTGAGCTTGATGGGCGCCGAGTAGTGGTCCTGCAGGCTCTTGCCGACGCCGGCGATGTCCTGCACGACGGCGATGCCGTGCTGGGCGAGCTGCTCGCGCGGCCCGATGCCCGACAGCATCAGGATCTGCGGCGAGCCGATCGCGCCGGCGCTGAGGATGACCTCGCGCGCCGCGCGCGCCGTGCGGAGCTGGCCGTTGTGGCGGAACGCGACGCCGGTCGCGCGGCCGCCCTCGACGACGATCCGCTCGGTCAGCGCCCGCGTGATCACCTGCAGGTTGGGCCGGGCGAGCGCCGGCTTCAGATAGCCGACCGCGGTCGAGCAGCGCTTGCCGTTGCGCGTCGTCGTCTGGTGGTAGCCGACGCCCTCCTGCGTGGCGCCGTTGAAGTCGTCGTTGCGCGGCAGGCCGAGCGCCATCGCGGCCTCGATGAAGGCCTCGCACATCGGATGGTGGTCGGGCACGTCCGACACGGCCAGCGGCCCGCCGGTGGCGTGGAAGTCGTCGCCGCCGCGCGTCTGGTCCTCGGCGCGTTTGAACAGCGGCAGCACGTCCTGGAACGACCAGCCGGTGCAGCCGAGCTGGCGCCAGTAGTCGAAATCCTCGGCTTGGCCGCGGATGTAGACCATGCCGTTGATCGACGACGAGCCGCCCAGCACCTTGCCGCGCGGCCAAAAGATGCGCCGGCCCGCCGCGCCCGCGTCGGGCTCGGTCTCGAAGCACCAGTTGACCGACGGATCGGCGAAGGTCTTGCCGAAGCCGAGCGGGATGTGGATCCAGCGGTTGGTGTCCTCGCCGCCCGCCTCGAGCAGCACCACGCGCGTCGCCGGATCTTCCGTCAGGCGCGCCGCGACGGCGCAGCCCGCCGAGCCGGCACCGATCACCACGAAGTCGGCGTCGAGGATGTCTTGCGTCGCCATGGTCTCAGGCCGCCTGCGCCAGGCCGATGCGGTCGAGCGGCCCGAGCGCGCGCTCGAGCCGCGGCTTGACCGCGGTCGCGAACAGCTCCATCGAGCGCATCGCCGCCGCGATCGGCTCGCTGCCGCACTGGAAGTTGAAGCAGATGTGCGCCGGCTTGCAGGCGCGGATCTCGGCGATCAGCTTCTCGGCGACGCGCTCGACCGAGCCGATCGGCATGTTGTCGACCAGGGTCTCGAGCGGCGGCTCGTTCGGATAGGGCCGGTCGACCAGCATGGTGCCGTCCATCACCTCCTCGCGGCGCCGGAGCCCGCTCGCCAGCCGCGTCTGGTAGCGCGCGTTCTCGGCGTAGCGCAGCGCCTCCTCGCGGCTGTCGGTGATGCAGCAGAAACGCAGGAGGCTGAGCTCGGCCTGCTCGACCGGCTTGCCCTCGGCGCGATAGGCCTCGTCGCAGTCGCGGCGCTGCTCGATCAGCCACGGCAGCGACTCGGTGCGGCCCGACGACAGGGGCTTGTAGCCGTGGCGCGCCGCCAGCCGGAACAACGGCACCGAGTGACCGGCGACGTAGATCGGAATCTTCTTCTGCACCGGGCGCGCGGCGATGTGGGTCTTGGGCAGCTTGTAGTGCGTGCCCTCGTAGCTGAAGAAGTCCCGCGTCAGGCCGAGCTCGATGATGTCGAGCATCTCCTCGGTCATCTTGGCGCTCTCGGCGAGGTCCTCGCCGAAGCGCTCGAACTCGTAGGGCTGGTAGCCGCTGCCGACGCCGAGCATCAGGCGGCCGTGGGTCAGCGCGTCGACCGTGGCGATCTCGGCGACCAGGCGCGCCGGATTGTAGAGCGGCGCCACGATCACGGCGGTGCCGAGGCGGATCCGCTTGGTCAGCGGCGCCACGTGCGCGATCAGCATCAGGGGCGAGGCGCACAGGCTGTAGTTCGAGAAATGATGCTCGGCGAACCACGCGATGCCGTAGCCGAGCTCGTCGGCGCGCCGCGTCTGCTCGGCGACGTCGGCGAAAACCTGCGCCGTCGGCTTGTCGGGGTCCCGGCAGCCCATCAGATTGAAAATGCCGAAATCCATCGCGTTTCCCCCGAAATTCGGCCCGCGGGCCGCTGTTGATCCCAGTTTAGGGGCTGATCAACACCGATGGGAACACCCCCCACCCCAACCCTCCCCCTCAAGGGGGGAGGGAGTGACGACGAGTTGGTGGGATCATCGCCCCCTTGCGCCATGCGCCCCCTCCCCCCTTGAGGGGGAGGGTGGGGTGGGGGGTCAAGCGCGCGATGCGCCGGCGCGCCGGATCAGCGACCATACGGCGAGCGGGGTGAGCGGCGTCTTGGTGACGCGCACGGCGCCGCCGAGCGCGTCCTCGACGGCGGCAGCGATCGCCGCGGGCGGCGCGATCGTGCCGCTCTCGCCGACCGCGCGCACGCCGAGCGGGTTCTCCGGCGTCGGCGACACGAAATGCTCTGTCGCGATCGCCGGCATGTCGGACGCGCGCAGCACCGGGTAGTCCATGAACGAGCCCGCCAGCACCTGGCCGTCGCGATCGTAGACCACGTCTTCGCCGAGCGCGGCGCCGAGGCCCTGCGCGATGCCGCCGATCAGCTGGCCGTCGACGATCATCGGGTTGACCGGCACGCCGACGTCGTGCGCCGTGGCGTATTTCAAGATCTCGATCGCGCCGGTCTCGCGGTCGACCTCGACCACGGCGACGTGCACGCCGCTCGACCACGTCACGGTGCGGGGATAGAAGAACTCGGTCGCGGCGAGCCCCGGACCGCCGAGCGCCGCCATCACCGGGCTGCGCTGCGCCTTGGCGGCGAGCTCGGCGAAGCTCACCGACAGCTGGCGCGTGCCGCGCACGAAAGCGTGCGAGTCGGCGACCTCGATGTCGGCCTCGGCGCATTCGAGCAGCTGCGCGGCGAGCGCCGCGACCTTGTGCCTGACCTCGCGCGCCGACTTGAACACCGCGTTGCCGGCATTGACCAGCACGCGGCTCGCCGCGGTGCCGAAGCCGACCGGCAGCAGCGCGGTGTCGCCGCCGTGCACGTCGACCGCCGCGAAGCGCGCGCCCAGATGCTCGGCGCAGATCTGCGCCAAGGTCGTCTCGTGGCCTTGGCCCTGCGAGTTGACGCCGACGAACACGTTGACGCGGCCCGACTCCTCGATGCGCACCGTGGCGCCTTCGGTCGGCCCGATGCCGCCGCCCTCGACGTAGCTCGCGATGCCGAGCCCGATCGCGCGGCCCTGGGCGCGCAGCGCCGCCTGGCGGGCGCGCCAGCCGCGATAGTCGGCCTGCGCGACCGCCGACTCGAGCATGCCGGGGAAGTCGCCGCCGTCGTAGACGATCTTGACGCCGTCGCGGTAGGTGAGCCCGGTCGCGTAGGGCATCGCCGCCTTCGGGATGATGTTGCGCTCGCGCACCACCAGCGGATCGAGCCCGGCGCGCCGCGCCACGAGGTCGAGCGCGCGGTCGGTCGTGAAGGTCGCCTCGGGCCGGCCGGCGCCGCGATAGGGCGTGACCGGCGTCTTGTTGGTGACGATCGACCAGCCCTCGGCGCGTAAATTGGCGATGCGGTAGTGCGTCGGCAGATGGTTCACCGTGTTGGTCGGGCACACCATCTCGAAGCCGTTGAACGCGCCGACGTCGACATACATCTTGACGTCGAGCGCCAAGATGGTGCCGTCGCGGCGCGCCGCGACGCGCACGTCGTGCACCGTGACGCCCGACTGATTGGACGCGATCATGTGCTCCGAGCGCGTCTCGGCCCAGCGCACCGGGCGGCCCAGCCGGTAGGCGAGGATCGGCACGATGACGTCCTCGGGATGCAGCAGGCCCTTGAGCCCGAAGCCGCCGCCGACGTCGCGCGCCAGCACGCGCACGCGCTCGCGCGGCAGGGCGAGCACGCGCGCGATGATGTCGCGCACCGCATAGTACTGCTGGCTGGTCGACCACACGTCGAGCGAGCCGGTCGCCGCGCTCCACTGCGCGACCGCGCCGCGGCATTCCATCGCCATCGATTTCAGGCTCTGGATCTCGAGCCGCTCCTCGGCGACGATCTCGGCGGTGCGGAACGCCGCGTCGACGTCGCCGATCTCGTGCCTCAGGTGCGCGACCACGTTGTCGAAGCCGTCGTGCAGGCGCGGCGCGTCCGGGCGGAGCGCGTCCTCCCAGGTCGCCAGCACGGGCAGCGGCGCGTAGTCGATCTCGACCGCCTCGACCGCATCGGCGGCTTCGTGCGCGGTCTCGGCGACCACCACGGCGAGCGGCTCGCCGACATAGTGCGCCTTGCGCGGCACCAGCGCGCGCGGCACGTCGAGGTTGCGGTCGCAATAGGGATTGTTGAGCGTGCCGGGCTCGAGCAGGCCGGGCAGCGCCGCGCCGAGCTCGGAGCAGTCGTCGGCGGTCCACACGGCGACCACGCCGGGCAGCGTCCGCGCGCGCTCGCGATGCACCGCGCGCACCGCGGCGTGCGCGTGCGTGCTGCGCACGAAGGCGGCGTGGAGCAGGCCGGGCAGCACGACGTCCTCGACGTAGAGCCCACGCCCGGTCAGCAGCCGCGCGTCCTCGCGCCGGGGCACCGACGCGCCGACCAGCGCCGCCGGGGGAGACTCGCTGTCGTTCATGGCGGCGCATTCTATGGCGTTGTCCGCCTTGATTGGAACGTCATCCCCGCGCACGCGGGGATCCAGGAGGCGCAGGCGCGGTGCTTGAGACCCCTGGATGCCCGCTTTCGCGGGCATGACGACGCATTATTTCAATTGCCGCATCATTGCCGTCAGATGCCGGCGTTGGGACCCTCGTAATCGGCGCGGCGCACGCGGGTGCCGTCGTTGGCCGGGCGCGTCACCAGCACGGTCAGCGCGCCGATCACGAAGCCGATGCCGAGCGCGACCAGGCTGCTCGCCACCGGCTTGTCGTTCACGTAGTGCGCGGCTTCGTCGATGTAGCGCTGGGCGCCGGGCGGCATCGCCCAGCCGCCCTCGGCCTCGGCCATGCGACGCACCTTGTCGCGGCTGTCCCGGATCGAGTCGTGCAGCCGATGCACGAGGTCGCCCGCCTCGCCCGGCAGCTGCAGGTGCTTGGCGCGGTCGAACGCCGCCTCGGCGTAGGACTCGCCGCGCGCGACCTCGCGCAGGGCCGCCGCGCGGTCGTTGCCGGTCAGCGCCGCGCGCAGGCCGACGAAGATGCGGTGCGCCTGGCCCGTGAGACTGCCGGTGCGCGCGGGCGAGCGCTCGCCGTGCGCCTGGATCAGACGGTCGAGCTCGTCGGCTTCCTGCTCGCGCTGTCGCGCGACGTCGAGGAACATCTCCTTGAGCGAATGGTCGGTGGTCTCGTCAGCCGCCGTCCGGTAGCCCTCCTGGCTGTCGCGGCATACGGTCGCAAGCGACTGCAGCGCGTCGACGACGCGGCTTTCCGGCATGATCTGGTCGGGCATCGTTTCCTCCTGCTGAGCTCTCCCCTGCGCTCAACAGGTTTGCCGCGGCCGAAGTTTCCGCTCCGGCGTCCTTTTCACCGCAACGATCGCGCAAAAGCGCGGAGGACGCGACGGCGTCAGGCGGCGCGGACGCGCTCGACCAGCAGCGCGGCGGCGGCGTCGAGGATGCGGTCGGCGTCGAGGCCGTAGACCCGGTAGAGGCTCGGCAGATCGGCGGACTGGCCGAAATGGTCGACGCCGAGCGCATGCACGCGGTGGCGGCCGACCGCGCCCAGCCACGACAAGGTCGCGGGATGGCCGTCGATCACGGTGACGAGCGCGGCGTCGCGCGCGAGCGGCGCCAGCAGCTGCTCGATCGGCGCGCGCGCGTCGGGCCGGCCCTCGCGCCGCTCGGTCGCGGCGGCGCGCCAGCCGGCGTGCAGCCGGTCGGGCGAGGTGACCGCGAGCAGGCCGGCGCCCGGCACGTCCTCGAGGATCTGGGCGTGCGCCTCGATCGCCTCGGGCGCCACCGCGCCGGCATAGACGATCGCGAGCTCGGCGTCCGGCGCCGGCGGCTTCAGCCAATAGGCGCCGTCGATGATGGCGGCGGCGAGGCCCGCGTCGAGCGCGCGCTTGGGCTGCTCGAGCGGCCGGGTCGACAGGCGCAGATAGACCGAGCCGCCGTGGGGGTCCTGCATGTGCGCGAAGCCCCAGCGCATGATCGTCGCCAGCTCGTCGATGAAGGCGGGCTCGAAATAGGTCAGCTTGTCCTGCCCCATGCCGATCAGCGGCGTCTTGATCGACTGGTGCGCGCCGCCCTCGGGCGCCAGCGTGAGGCCCGACGGCGTCGCCACCAGCATGAAGCGCGCGTCCTGGTAGCAGGCGTAGTTGAGCGCATCGAGGCCGCGCTCGATGAAGGGGTCGTACAGCGTGCCGATCGGCAAGAGACGCGCGCCGAACAGCGGCCCGGACAGGCCGAGCGCCGCCATCAGGAGGAAGAAGTTGTTCTCCGCGATGCCGAGCTCGATGTGCTGGCCCTTCTGGCCGAGCTGCCAGCTGTAGGTCGAGACGACCTTCTCCTCGCGGAAGACGTCGGCGCGCTCGTTGCGATCGAACACGCCGCGGCGGTTGACCCAGCCGCCGAGGTTGGTCGATACGGTCACGTCGGGCGACAAGGTGACGATGCGGTCGGCGAGCGGCGTGCGCGTGCCCGCGAGCTCGAACAGGATGCGGCCGAAGCCTTCCTGGGTCGACAGGCGTTCGGCGGTCGGCAGCGGCAGCGCCGCCGGCACCTCGATCGCCGGCGCGGCGTGGCCGCGCGGAAACACCTGCGCGAACGGGACGCGCGCGAGGAAGCTTTCGAGCTCGCTCGCCGCAACGTCGAGGCCCTCGAAGCGCTCCCACTCCTTGCCGTCGCCGACGCGCATCTCGCTCTTGAGCTGGGCCATCTGCGCCGGATTGAGCAGGCCGGCGTGGTTGTCCTTGTGGCCGGCGAACGGCAGGCCGTAGCCCTTGATCGTGTAGGCGATGAAGCAGGTCGGCGCGTCGTCGCCGGCCGCCGCCTCGAATGCCTCGAGCACCGCCTCGATGTCGTGGCCGGCGAGGTTGGTCATCAGGCGGCCGAGCGCCGCGTCGTCGTGATCGGCGAGCAGCTCGGGGATGCCGGCGACGTTGACGAGGTCGCGCGCCAGCCGCTCGCGCCATGCCGCGCCGCCCTTGAAGGTCAGCGCCGAGTAGAGCGAGTTCGGGCAGTTGTCGATCCAGCGACGCAGCGCCGCGCCGCCCGGGCGCTCGAACGCCGCCTCGAGCAGCTTGCCGTATTTGAGCGTGACGACCTTCCAGCCGACCGTCTCGAACAAGCTCTCGATGCGCGTGAACAGGCGATCGGACACGACGGAGTCCAGACTCTGGCGGTTGTAGTCGATCACCCACCAGACGTTGCGCACGTCGTGCTTCCAGCCTTCGAGCATCGCCTCGAAGACGTTGCCCTCGTCGAGCTCGGCGTCGCCGACCAGCGCGACCAGCCGGCCCTGCTTGACCTCGGGCGGCGCCAGGTTCTTGAGCCGCACGTAGTCCTGCACCAGCGCGCCGAACAACGTGATCGCGACGCCGAGGCCGACCGAGCCGGTCGAGTAGTCGACGTCGAGCGTGTCCTTGGTGCGCGACGGGTAGGACTGCGCGCCGCCGAGCGCGCGGAAATTCTGCAGCTGGTCGAGCGCCTGGTGGCCGAGCAGGTACTGGATCGCGTGCAGCACCGGGCTGCCGTGCGGCTTGACGGCGACACGGTCCTCGGGCCGGAGCACGCGCAGATAGAGCGCGGTCATCAAGGTCACGATCGAGGCGCTCGACGCCTGGTGGCCGCCGACCTTGAGGCCGTCCGGATGGTCGCGCAGGTGGTTGGCGTTGTGGATCATCCACACGGCGAGCCAGAGGATCTTGCGCTCGAGCGCGCGCAGCGCGGCGAGGCTGGGATCGGTCGAGCCCGCGCGGTCGACCGTGGCAGGGGTTTTGGCGGGCAGGCGGCGCTGGGTCATGGTCGCAATCCTATGCCGGCCTTGGTGAAAAATCCTTGCGTTCCCGGTCGTCTGAGGGACGATTGGAGGAAGAATCTTTCGCTGCAACCCGGAATCCAGGACGATGCTTTCTCCTCCCGCCGCCCAGTCGGCGCTCGACGCGATCGACCGCCGCATCCTCAAGCACCTGCAGGCGAACGCCCGCCTGACCAACGTCGAGCTGGCCGAGCAGGTCGGCATCTCGAGCTCGCCGTGCTGGCGGCGCGTGCGCGCGCTCGAGAGCT
>DATJNS010000568.1:0-33983 GCA_035507915.1 Candidatus Sulfotelmatobacter sp. | reverse complement strand
GTCGATCCCGTGGTAGGCGAGGATGCCGACGGCATAGGCGCCGACGCCGAGATAGGCGGCATGCCCGAAACTCACCATCGCGCCGTAGCCGACGATCAGGTCGAGGCTGAGCGCGGCGATCGCGAAGATCAGCATGCGGGTGACCAGGGTCAGGTAGTAGGGCTGGTTGGCCAGCATCGTCGCGGGCGGCAATGCCAGCAGAACCGCGAGGCCGATCCAGAGCACGACGCTCCGTGTCACGCGCGTCATGCCGCGCGCGCCGGGAACAGGCCTTGCGGCCGGAACGCCAGCACCAACGCCATCAGGACGTAGATCAGCATGGAGGCGAGCGCGGGACCCACGGCGTTGGCGACCTGCGGATTGAAGACTGCGCGCAGAACGCCGGGCAGGAAGCTGCGCCCGAGCGTGTCGACCATGCCGATCAGAAGCGCGGCCAGGAAGGCGCCGCGGATCGAGCCGATGCCGCCGATCACAATCACGACGAACGCGAGGATCAGGATCGGCTCGCCCATGCCCGGCTCGACCGACAGGATCGGACCCGCCATCAGGCCGGCGATGCCGGCAAGCGCGGTGCCGAGCGCGAAGACGGTGGTGTAGAGCAGCTTCACGTCGACGCCGAGCGCCCCCACCATGGCCCGGTTCGTGGCCCCGACGCGAATCAGCATGCCGATCCGCGTATGCGCGATCAGCCCGTAGAGGAACGCGGCGACGGCGAGCCCGACCAGGATGATGGCAAAACGGTAGCTCGGATAGACGATGCCGAGCGGCAGGTCGATCTGGCCCGAGAGGAACGCCGGTGCCGCCATGAAGACCGCGCTCGGCCCCCAGACGATGCGCACCGCCTCGTTGAAGAACAGGATGAGGCCGAAGGTCGCCAGCACCTGGTCGAGATGGTCGCGCTCGTAGAGCGTGCGCAGCACGACGAGCTCGACCGCGACACCGAGCGCCACGGTCGCCGGGATCGCCAGCAGCCCGCCGAGCACGAAGGAACCCGTCCAGTCCTGGAACGCCGCAGCCAGGTAGGCGCCGACCATGTAGAGCGAGCCGTGCGCCAGGTTGATCAGGTTCATGATGCCGAACACGAGCGTCAACCCGGCCGCCATCAGGAACAGCATGATGCCGAGTTGGAGTCCGTTCAGCGCCTGGAACGCCACCAGCTGCGGATCGATCGCCATGTTGCCGGTCCGCAGCGACGGCGGACTGCTACTTCATCGGGCAGTCCTTGGCGTAGGCGTCGGCATAGTCGGTCAGCACGGTTCCGCGCCCGAGCTGCAGCAGCTTGCCGTCCTCGCGCACCGTCTCGTAGAGGTAGTAGTTCTGGATCGGGAAGTGGTTGTTGTTGAATCGGAAGGCGCCGCGCACGGACTTGAAGTCGGCCTTGCGCAGCGCGGCGCGCAGCGCGTCCTTGTTGTCGAGCTTGCCGCCGGTTGCTCTGATCGCCGAGTCGATCAGCTGCGCCGAGTCGTAGGCTTGGGCCGCGTAGGTCGACGGCTCGTAGCCGTAGGTCTTGCGGAAATCCGCAACGAACCGCTGGTTCGCCGGGTTCTTGAGATCGACGGTCCAGGCCGCCGTGCCGAACGTGCCGATCGCGGCGTCGCCCTGCGCGTTGACGGTGGTCGAGTCGACGGTGAAGGCCGAGTAGAGCGGGATTGCCTTGATCAGGCCCGCCTGGGCGTATTGCTTGACGAAGTTGACGCCCATGCCGCCCGGATAGAACACGTAGAGGGCTTCGGGCTTGGCGGCGCGCAGCGCCGCGATCTCCGCCGAGTAGTCCGGCTGATTCAAGGTCGTGTAGACCTCGTCGACGATCTCGCCCTTGAACGTGCGCTTGACGCCGGTCAGCGCGTCCTTGCCCGCCTGGTAGTTGGGCGCCATCAAATAGAGGCGTTTGACGCCCTTGTCCTGCAGGTACTTGCCCATCGCCGCGTGCGGGTCGTCGTTCTGCCACGACGTCGAGAAGAAGAACGGCGAGCATTGCGCGCCGGCAAGCTGCGGCGGTCCCGAATTCGAGCCGATCAGGAAGGTCTGCGACTCGATGATCGGCTTGTAGATCGCCAGCATGACGTTCGCGAAGACGACGCCCGTGACGAAGTCGACCTTGTCACGCTGCAGCAGCTTCTGCGCCGCCTGCAGGCCGACGTCGGGCTTCAGCTGGTCGTCCTCCTTGATGACCTCGGTCGTGAGGCCGCCGAGCTTGCCGCCGGCGTGCGCGACGCCGAGCATGAAGCCGTCGTAGAGATGCTTGCCGAGCGCGCCGGCCGGACCGGAGAAGGTGGCGATGAAGCCGATCTTCACCGTCTGCGCGCCCGCCGGAGCGCCGCCGGCCGAACTGGCCATCAGCAGCGCCGCAAGCGCCGCGCCTGTCAGCGCTCGTTTCATGTGTCTCCCCCTCTTTGCCGCGTGGATCAGGCGAGCTTGACCATCACGTCGTCGCCCTCGAGCTTGACCGCGTAAACCGCGATGTCCTGCGTGACCGGCGCGCCCAGCGCCTTGCCGGTCTTCACCTCGAAGCGTCCGGCGTGCAGCGGGCACTCGATGATGTCGCCCTCGAGATAGCCGTCCGACAGGCAGGCGTAGGCGTGGGTGCAGATGTTGTCGGTCGCGTAGATCTCGCCCCCGATCAAGTACACCGCCACCTGCTTGTCGCCGATCGAGGCGCCCACGATATCGCCCTCCGCGAGCTTGCTGCGCTGCGCGACCTTGTGCCAACCGTCTGCCATCGGATCCTGTCTCCGCTCTCCGGTTCCCGCTCCCGGTAGCATTTAGCCGGGCGTGCCTCAAGCGCCTTGGTGGTGGGGCCGGCGCTCACGCGCCCTTGACGATCTGCGCGAGCGGCACCGCGGCGTCGGCGAGCCGCTCGACGTCGACCCGGGCAGCCTTGGCGATCAGCTGCTGGATCGGACGCATGTCGCGCCCCTGGTTCACCGTGATGCCGCCGACCACGATCCCCTCGGCCAGCTGGATGACGGTGAACTTGTCGTCGGTGCCGCGTCGGATCGTGCGGTCGACGACGCGGGGCAGGCCGGCGACCTGGAGGTTGACGTCGAACTGGTCCGACCACATCCAGGGCACCTCGGCATAGGGCTCGTTGCCGCCGGCAATCACCCGTGCGACCGCGCGCGGCTGGTTGTCGGCGTTGCGCCAGGCTTCGAGCCGGGCGTGGCGCCCGAGCAGCGGGTGGAAGCTGCGCGCGACGTCGCCGACCGCGTAGATCGCCGGGTCGGCGGTGCGTCCGAACTGGTCGACCACGATGCCGTCATCGACCTCGAGCCCGGCGTCGCGCGCGAGCTCGATGTTGGGCACGATGCCGACGCCGATCACGATGAGGTCGGCCTCGACGCCGCCGCCGTCGGCCAGCGCCACCGTCGCGCCGCCGGCGCCGTCGCGGATCGCCTGCACGCCGACGCCCATCCGCATGTCGACGCCGTGCCGCCGATGAAGCGCGAGGAACCAGTCGCCGACGGCGCGGTCGACGACGCGGCCGAGCGGCGCCGGCGCGACCTCGAGCACCGTGACGGCGGCGCCCAGGATGCGCGCGCTGGCCGCGACCTCGAGCCCGATCACGCCGGCGCCGATGACCGCGACGCGCGTGCCGGGCGCGATCGCCGCCTGGAGCGCGCGCGTGTCCTCGATGTCGCGCAGGTAGCGCACGCGCGGCGACTCGACGCCCGGCAGCGCGAGACGCCGCGGCCGACCTCCGGTCGCTAACACCAGGGTCGCGTAGTCGAGGGTGGCGCCGCCGGCCAGGCGCACCAGCCGGCGCGCCCGGTCGAGCGCCTCGACGCGCATGCCGAGATGCAGCGTGATGGCCTGCTCGGCCCAGAAGGCTTCCGGCTGGATGAAGGTCTTCTCGACCGCGATCTTGCCGGTCAGCAGCTCCTTCGAGAGCGGCGGGCGCTCGTAGGGCGGATAGCGCTCCTCGCCGATCAGGTGGATCGGCGCGGTCACGCCCGCGGCGCGCAGCGCCTCCGCCGTCCGACCGCCGGCGTGGCCGGCCCCGACGATCACGATCGCGTCCGTGGTCATGCGTCGCGCCTGGATGCTGTCCGGTCCATCTTCGCCCGCTTTCCGCTCGCCAATTCCTAACCCATGTCGATCCGCTTGCGAATGCCGGCGCGCGCGGGATGATGGAGCGCGCCGATCGAAGGAGGGCTCGCCATGCCACGCACGCCGATCATCCCCAAGGGTTCCGCGCCGCCCCTCGCGCCCTATTCGCCCGGCGTGAGGGCCGGCAACACGGTCTACGTCTCGGGCGTGCTCGCGCTCGACACCGCCGGCAAGCTGGTCGGCGCGGGCGACGTCAAGGCGCAGACGCGCCACGTGCTCGAGAGCATCAAGGCGATCGTCGAGACCGCCGGCGGCAGCCTCGACGATGTCGTCTACAACGCGATCTTCCTCAAGGACCTGGCCGACTACGGCAAGATGAACGAGGTCTACGCCACGTATTTTCCGAGCCAGCCGCCGGCGCGCTACTGCATCCGCGCCGACCTCGTGAAGCCCGAGTTCCTGGTCGAGATCTCCGCGATCGCGCATCTCGGTTGAGGCGGCCCGGCGCCGCTCGACACCGGCAGCGCGCCGGCCGCGGGCGCCGCTCGGCGACGGTTGCACCGGCTCGAAAATTCGACGAGTATTTTCGTCAAACGCGAAACAGTCGGAGCGTTTGCAACCTCGCGCCTCGGGCTCGCCAACGGCTCTTCGGGACCGGACATGCACGCTCGTCGTCTGCCCTACCGTACATTGGTCGTGCTGCAAGTCGGGAGCGCCATGCTCCTGGCGGCGCCGGCATGGGGGCGGATCGACGTGCCGAACCCGTTCGGCAACAAGGCCTCCCCGCCGCCGCCGATCTGGGAAGTTCCGCCAGCGCCGCCTGCCGCTCCCGCAGCGCCGTCGGGCACGCCGAACGTTGTCATCATGCCATCCGCCCCGGCTCCTGCCGTGCGTCCCGTCATGCCGCTGGGCACGCCGAACGCCGCGGTCATGCGGCCGTCCGCCGCCGATCTCGCGAAGGCGCAGGCCGGCGACGTCGATGCCGAGCTAAGGGTCGGCCTCTCCTATGTCTCCGTGCGGCCGCCCAATTTCCCGGAAGCGATGAAGTGGTTCCGCGAGGCGTCCGACCAGGGCAGCGGCGCCGGCGCCCTCAACGTCTCGCAGCTCTACGACGCTGGTCTGGGCGTGCCGAGGGATCCGTCGGAGGCGGTGAAATGGATTCAGCTCGCCGTCGATCGCGGCTATGCGCCGGCAAAGGCGCGGCTGGGGCAGCACTATGAAGCCGGGCTCGGCGAGCCGCAGAGCTACGCCGACGCGATGAAATGGTATCGCGCGGCAGCCGATCAAAAGGATCCCGTGGGCGAGACCCGTCTTGCGCTCATGTATGCGTCGGGCCGCGGCGTCGCGCCCGACGCCGTCGAGGCGGTACGGCTGTTCCGCCTGGCGGCCGACCAGGGCTACGGGCTCGCGCAAGCCAATCTCGGATTCGGCTACATGGCCGGCAAGGGCATCGCCCAGAGCGACGGTGCGGCCTACTTCTGGCTCAATCTGGCGACCGTGCGGCTGCCGGTGTACATGACCGTGCTGCGCAGCCGTGCCGCGCAGGCGCGCGCCGCGCTCGCAGCCAAGCTGCCGCCGGCCGAGCTGGCGCGGCTCCAGCACATGGCGGCGACATGGAAGCCGGGGAGCACGGACGTTCCGAGCGGCGCTCCGGCGACCGGCGCGGGCAACTAACCGTCCCCGCGCCGGCGCCGTGCCGGCAGGCGTCATTCGACGACGGTGATCACACCCTGCAGATCTTCGTGGCCGTCGCCGCAGAAGATGTCGCAGTGGAACACGAACTGGCCGGTCTTCTGCGGCACCAGGTGGAGAACGGCGGTCTCGTCCGGCTTGACGTCGGCCCGGATCCCCAAGTCCGGCAGGTCGAAGCCGTGCAGGCGGTCGAGCGAGGTCAGCTCGAGACGGACCGGCTGGCCCTTCTTGAGCGTGACCTCCGAGGGGATGTACTCGAACTTCTTGACCGCGATCTCGACCACGCGCTCGTTGCCCGCGCCGCCGCCGCTCTGCGCGCTCGCCGGCTGACTCGCCTGGTCGTGCACGACCGCGCCGCAGGCGCCGGCCATCAACAGGCCGGCGCCCCCGATCAGGATGTTTCGCAGCTTGCGTCGCATCGCGTCACGCTTTGACGAGCGGTTCTTGGTAGATCTCGATGTCGCCCTTCTTCTCCATCTCGACCGCGCGGAAGCCGAGACCCTTGAACGGCTGCGCGGGATCCCACAGCACCGGCTCGCGCTTCGGCTGCGAGCCGGGCGCGACCAGCGGGAAGATCAGCGAGGTCGCGGCATGGTGCTGGATGTGTCCGGTCGTGTGGTGGTTCTCCTGATGGATGTGGCCGTAGAACACGGTGACGTTCTGGTACGGCATCAGGAGATCGACCGCTTTCGCCCCGTCGCGCGTCGCCCAGTCCCAGCTCGGCTGCAGGTCGAACAGCGGCCGGTGGGTGAACACGACGATCGGCTGCGCCTTGTCGAGCTTCTGGAGGTCGGCGGCGAGCCAGGCGAGCTGCTCGTCGCCGAGCGCGGCCGCCGGATCCGACACGTTGTCGAGCACGATGAAGTGCACGCCCTTGTGATCGAACGTGTAGTGGGTGTCGCCGAAGAACTCCTTGTAGGCGGCGCCCTTGTCGAGCGAGGCGTCGTGCTCGCCCGGCATCAGACGGATGTTCTGGACCTTGAGCTGCTTGATCAGGTCCTTGAACTCGCCCATGCGCTTGCGGCGCTCCTGGGGATCGTCGGTCGTATGGGTGAGGTCGCCCGTGAAGACGATGAAGTCGGGCTGCTCCTTGAGCGCGTTCACCAGCCCGATCGCCTTGGGCAGCGTATCCTTGGCCTCGGGGTTGGCCTTGGGGCCGTTGAAGCCCCAGTGGGTGTCCGACATCTGGACGAAGTGGAAGTCCTGCTGAACCCCCATCGTGGCGGCGCGGGCGAAATGACCGAGCCCGGAGGCGAACACCACGCCGCCGATGCCGGCGAGCGTCAAAAACTCCTTGCGGCTGAATTCCGTCATCGTGGTCTCCTGTGACGTGAGGCTTGGACCGCCTCCGGTCGGGCTCCGGCGCGCGGCTCCCGGTCGATCAGACCGAGCGCGTGTTCCGGTTATTCCCGAGACTTTTGGGCGCCGCCGGAATAAACCGGGGCGGCCCCCCGTCCTGGATGAGGAGGGGGCGAGCGTGGGTGGCACGGGAAGGCGGAGCGGGTGACGGAACAGGCTCGGGTCAGGCGTTTCGAGCAGGTCGCACTGCCGCACCTCGACGCCGCCTACAATCTGGCGCGTTGGCTCACCCGCAACGACGCCGACGCGGAGGATGTCGTGCAGGAGGCGTTCCTGCGCGCCTTCCGCTTTTTCGATGGTTATCGCGGCGGCAGCGATCGCGCCTGGCTGCTCACCATCGTGCGCCACACCTGCTACAGCTGGCTGCAGCAGAACCGGCCGGCCGAGCTGATCGCGGGTTACGACATCGAGGCCGGCGATCTCGATCAGGCGGCGATCGATCCGAGTTTTCGGCCGTCGCCCGGCGGCCCCGATCCCGAGATCGCGCTGCTGCAGCAAGCCGACGAGGACCTGCTCAACGAGATGATCGGCGAACTGCCCCCGCAATTCCGCGAGGTCATGATCCTGCGCGAGCTCGAGGACCTGTCCTACAAGGAGATCGCCGAGGTCGCGGCGATCCCGATCGGCACCGTGATGTCGCGCCTGGCGCGCGCCCGCAAGGCGCTGCAGGGCGCGTGGGCGCGCCGCCGCGCCGAGGAGGCGCGCCATGGAGTGTGAGGCGGTCGCGGCCCAGGTCTACGCCTACCTCGACGACCAGCTCGAGGCTGCCCTGGTCGGCTCGATCCAGGAGCATCTGCGCGGGTGCGCCGCGTGCACCCGGCTCTACGAAAGGCAACGTGCGATGAATTCCGTCATCCGCCAGCATGCGCACTACCACACGGCGCCCAAGCATCTGGCACGCTCGATCCGCGCGAACCTGCGCACCCTGGCCGAGGTCGAGCGGCCGCGCCGCCGCGCGGTCTGGGGCTGGTTCGCCAGCGGCGCCGCGCTCGCCTGCGCGGCGACCTTGGCCGTCACCTTGAGCCTGTTCCAGGTCGGGCCGCGCGGCAACGAGCTCGAGGACGACCTGGTGGCCGCGCACGTGCGCTCGCTGATGGTCAACCACCTGACCGACGTCCTGTCGTCCGACCAGCACACCGTCAAGCCGTGGTTCAACGGCAAGCTCGACATGTCGCCGCCGGTGGTCGATCTCGCCAGCGAGGGCTTCCCGCTGATCGGCGGCCGGCTCGACTATCTCGACCGGCGCGCGGTCGTGGCGCTGGTCTATCGCCACGCCAAGCATCCGATCAACCTGTTCGTCTGGCCGACCAAGAGCAGCGATGACACGGCGCCGTCCGTAACGCTGACGCGCTACGGCTACAATCTGGTGCACTGGACCGAGGGCGGGATGACGTTCTGGGCGGTCTCCGACGTCGAACTTTCCGAACTCGAGAAGTTCCAGAAGCTGATCGCGCACGCGGCGCCGTCGGCCGACTGAGCGGCGTCAGTCGAGCTTGAAGCCCTGGGCGCGCACGAACGCGCCGAAATCGACGCGCTGCGGTTCGGCGTACTGGCGTGCCTTGTCCTCCGACCAGCCGTAGAACGGCACCTCGCCCCAGCGCTCGGGCTTGCGTTGGCGGGCAAACGGCGCGGTCTCGTGCCGGCGCCGGTCGTACTCGTCGAGCCGGACTTCGAGCGCGCTCTCGTCGTAGCGGTCGACATGGACGCGGACGTCGATCGCCAGGCGCGGCGACAGCCGTCCCGGGCCGTCGGGCCAGCCGACGCACAGACCGGCGATCGGCACGACGCGCGGCGGCAGCGCGAGCTGCTCGGCGACCACGCGCGCATGGTCGCGGATCACGCTGATCGGCACGCAGCCGAGCCCGATCGCCTCGGCGGCGGCGATGAACGCCGTCATCACGATCGTGCCGTCGACCACGGCGTTGAAGAACGCGTCCAGGTGATCGTTGGGGAACGGCTTGCCGCGCAACGCGGCGATCCTGGGCAGGCGACTGCCGTTGCCGCAGAACACGAGGAACACCGGCGCCTGGTCCATCCACGGCATGTCGGGGATCAGGCTCGAGATCGCGCGTCGCTTGGCCATGTCCCTGACCACGACGATGTCGCCCTGCTGGAGGTCGCTCTTGGTCGGCGACGACAGCGCGCAGGCGCACAACAGCCGCAGCACGGCCGGGTCGACCGGCTTGTCGGTCCAGCGCCGATGCACGCGGTGGTCGGCCAGCCGCGCCAGGGACTCGAGGCCGGTCAACGCGGGATCGACGGCGAGGCGTTCGCCGAAGCGCGCTTCCAGCGCCTGCGCGAGGGTCGCAGCGGCCTTGGGGTCGGACATGGCGCGGACTCCTATTCTACGATCCGCGATGATAGCGGCTGGCGGCACCGCGTCGCCTGTATTACCAGGCCCGATGCAGGCCCTCCTCCTCCGGGCAAGGGTCCCCCGTCCATGCGTCCAAGCGAACTCGGCGGCGCACGATCATCATGAGGCTTGTGTCGCACACCGAACGTGACATGAGCAGGGGGTGCTCATGTCGCTGGACCGGCTCCCCGGTTCCGCGCTTCCAAGCGCATCTCGCGCGCACGTCACGACGCCGGCCTCCCCCACGGGGGAGGCGCGGCGTCGCGGCGTCACTCCGCGGCCGCGCGGGCCTGCGGCGGCGTCGGCAGGTTGTAGAGTCGCGTCACGTTGTCCGTGATGATCTTGCGCCGCACCGACGGCGAGAACTTGGCGAGGTTCTTGTCGAGGGTCTTGCGCGACTCCGGCCAGATGCAGTCGGGGTGCGGATAGTCGGCGCCCCAGATGATGTTGTCCTCGCCGATCAGCGGCACGATCGGCTCGAGATACTGGTCCTGCTGGTAGGTCACGAAGCCCTGACGGCGGAAGTAGTCGCTGGGCTTGAGCTTGAAGCCGAGCGAGCGCGCGCGGTCGGCGTACTCGGTGTCGAGCCGGTCGAACACGTAGGGCAGCCACGTCACGCCCGACTCGCCGAGCACGAAGTTGAATTCGGGGTACCTCTCGCAGGCGCCCGAGGCGAGCAGCGAGACCAGAACCTCCATGGTGTCGAGCTGGAACAAGGCCGAGCGCACCAGCCGGAACTGGGTGAAGTACTCCTTCTCCATCTCGGCATTGTCGGGCGCGCGCAGCGCCTTGAAGCCGGTCGAGTGGAACGACACCGGGAACCTGCACTCGGCGCAGGCTTCCCATAGCTTGTTCCAGCCGTGGTGCCACAGTGGCAGGCTCATGCGCTTGAATGCGAGGTCGCCGCCCTTCAGCCCCAGCTTGGCGCAGCGCCGCACCTCGGCGGCGGCCTCCGCCGGATCGTGGTTGGGAATGATCGCCAGTGGGAATACGCGGTTGGGATCGGCGCGCTTGGCGAAGTCGGCGACCCAGTCGTTGTAGATCCGGTCGCACCACGCCCGCAGCGCGGTGTCGCCGATCATCTCGTTGATCATCAGGCAGCCGTAGACCACCTCGGCCTCGAGCCCGTCGCGGTCGAGGTCGGCGATCCGCAGCTCCGGCGTGGTCGGCCGCGGCTTGGCCCCTTTGCGATTGTCCCACTCGAAGCCGAACTTCTCCTTCATCTCGTCGATGTGGCCGAAGGCGCCCTTCGTGTATTTGAGGAAGCCGGGGCCGACGCCGTTCCACATGCCCTTGTCGACCGCCTCGACGAACCAGTGGCCGCCGTCGTCGAGCTCCTCGACGCGTGGCGCCAGCAGCTTCCACTTGCCGGGCGCCTGCGCCGACCACAGGTCGGGCGGGCAGTAGGTGAGGTCGATGTGATTGTCGCCAGAGATCAGCCGGTCGGCCATGGGCAGGCTCCCTCTCGTCTTGCCGCGTTGTCCACAGCCTAAGATTGACCGGCCGCCGACGCCAAGGGAAATGCGCCCGAAAACGCCCGGGCGGCGGCGAGTTGGGCTATCCTGGCGGCGGTCTTGGGTCGGCATCCCGGGGCGGAGCGGAACGCCATGACGGTAGGCGCGACGATGGGGCGGCTGGGGCGCGCCGCGGGGCTGGCCGGGTTGGTCGCGCTGGCGGCGGCCGGCGCCGGACGGGCCGAGGCGCGCACTGCGGTCGTGATCGCGCTCGACGGCGCGATCGGGCCGGCGACCGCCGCCTATGTCGTGCGCAGCCTCGAAACCGCCGAGGCGCGCGACGCCGCGGTCGCGGTGCTGCGCCTCGACACGCCGGGCGGGCTCGACAGCGCGATGCGCGACATCATCCGCGCGATGCTGGCCTCGCCGGTGCCGGTGCTGGCGTTCGTCGCGCCGAGCGGCGCGCGCGCAGCGAGCGCCGGCACCTACATCCTCTATGCGAGCGCGCTCGCCGCCATGGCGCCGGGCACCAATCTGGGCGCCGCCACGCCGGTATCGCTGTTCGGCGACACGCCGCTGCCGGGGCCCGAGAGCCTGCCTGCCGGCAAGCCCGCCAAGCCGCCAGCGGCGGCGGGCCCGCCGCCGCATGACGCCATGATGACCAAAATCGCCAACGACGCGGCGGCCTACATTCGCGGGCTGGCGACCATGCACGGCCGCAACGCCGCGTGGGCCGAGCAGGCCGTGCGTGAGGCGGTCAGCCTGCCGTACGACGCCGCGCTCACCCAGCACGTGATCGATCTGGTTGCCCCGAACGTGCGCGATCTGCTGACCCAGGCCGATGGGCGCACCGTGATCGTGCAAGGCCGGCCGGTGCGCCTCGCGACCGCCGGTCTCGAGATCGTCACGCTCGAGCCGCGCTGGCGCGATCGTCTGCTCGCGCTGCTGACCAATCCGAGCGTCGTCTATCTCCTGCTGCTCGCCGGCTTGATCGGGGTCGCGTTCGAGCTGTCGCATCCGGGCGTGATCGCGCCCGGGGTCGTCGGCACGATCTGTCTCCTGGTCGGCGGTTACGGCCTCAACCTGCTGCCGATCGACTATGCCGGGGTGGCGCTCGCGCTGTTCGGCGTCGGCCTGATGACCGCCGAGGCGTTCGTCCCCGCGTTCGGCGCATTCGTCCTCGGCGGCGCTGCGGCGTTCGCGATCGGCTCGGTGATGATGTTCGAGAATCCCGACCTGCGGCCGCCCCCCGAGGTGATCGCCGGCGCGACGCTGGTGGCGGTCGGCCTGTTCGCCGTCGTGTTGACCTTGCTGCTGCGCGCGCGCCGTCGGCCGGTGGTGACCGGGAACGCGGTGCTGGTCGGCGCGTCGGGGCGCACCACGAGCTGGGCGGACGGCGAGGGCGAGGTGATGGTCCATGGCGAGCGCTGGCACGCGCGTGCGACGCGGCCGCTCGGCCCCGACCAGCCCGTCAAAGTGGTCCAACGCGAGGGCCTGACCTTGCTCGTCGAGCCCGGTTGAGCGACACGCAAGACGCGAGCCCAAGGGGGAACCATGAGCTTCATCGGCATCATCGCGATCGCGGCCCTGTTCGTGGTCGGCTTCATCATCCTGTCGTCCGTCAAGGTGATGCGCGAGTACCAGCGCGCGGTCATGTTCACGCTCGGCCGGTTCACCGGCGTCAAGGGACCCGGACTGATCGTCCTCTTGCCCTACGTCCAGCAGATGGTGCGCATCGACCTGCGCACGATCGTGCTCGACGTGCCGAGCCAGGACGTGATCTCGCGCGACAACGTGTCGGTCAAGGTCAACGCGGTGCTCTATTTCCGCGTGGTCGACGCCGACAAGGCGGTGATCCAGGTCGAGAACTTCATGCAGGCGACCAGCCAGCTCGCCCAGACGACGCTGCGCTCGGTGCTCGGCAAGCACATGCTCGACGAGATGCTGGCCGAGCGCGACAAGCTCAACCACGACATCCAGGAGATCCTCGACGCCCAGACCGAGTCGTGGGGCGTCAAGGTCATCAACGTCGAAATCAAGCAGGTCGACATCGACGAGAGCATGGTGCGCGCGATCGCGCGCCAGGCCGAGGCCGAGCGCACGCGGCGCGCCAAGGTGATCAATGCCGAGGGCGAGCAGCAGGCCGCCCAGAAGCTGGTCGAGGCGGCCCAGCTGCTGGCGACCGCGAGCGGCGCGATGCAGCTGCGCTATCTCGGTACCTTGACCGAGATCGCCAGCGAGCGCAGCTCGACCATCGTGTTTCCGTTTCCGATCGATTTGGCCAAGGCGTTCGCGTCGATGTCGTCGGCAACGTGATCGGTCGATTGACGCGACATGGGTCGCGCACTAGTGTCCGCGCCATGATTCGAACGACCCCAACCACGATGCCGAAGACCTTCCCGTGCGCCTGCGCCGCGGGGCCAAGGAACTCACGCATGCGCTGAAGCGATCGGCGCATGACGACGAGATACCAGGGGCCCCGCCGGCACGGTCGGGGCCCTTCTCGTTGATGGGCCGCGATCCGGGCCGTCGGTGCCTCGACCACGCTGGACGATGACCGATGGATGCCACCACGTCGACTGATCCGCCGCGCGACATCTGGGCCGAGCTCGCCGCGACCCTCGCGCTCGCCGCGCCGTTGGCGGCCGGCAACCTGGCGCAGATGGCGATGGGCTTCACCGACACCGTGATGGTGGGACGGCTGGGGGCGGTTGCGCTCGCCGCCGCCGGGCTCGGCGGCATGCTCTACTTCACCACCGGCGTCGTGCTCCAAGGCGTGATCTCGGCGGTGTCGCCGCTCGCCGCGCACGCGGTTGGTACCGGCGACCGCACGGGGGCCGGCCGGATCGCCGGCGCCGGCTTCGCGCTCGCGCTGCTGCTGTCGCTGCCGTTCCTGCTCGCCGTGACGATGCTGGATCGCCTGCTGGCCGCGCTCGGCTATCCGGGCGCGGTGACCATCGAGATCGGCCGCTTCCTCTCCGCGATCACCTGGGGCGCGCCGGCCTTCCTCGGCTTCGCGGCGCTGCGCAGCCTGCTCGCCGCGCTGGCGCACACGCGCGCCGTCATGCTCGTGCTGGTGACGTGCGTCGGCGCCAACCTGGCGCTCAACTGGGTGCTGGTCTTCGGCCATCTCGGTGCGCCGGCCCTGGGGGTCGCCGGCTCCGGCTACGCGAGCGCGATCAATCAGTGGCTGATCCTGATCGGCCTGGCGCTCTACGTCGGCGGGGCGCCGAGCCTGAGAGGATTGCGGGTGTTGCGCGGCGCGCTGCTGCCGCGCATGCACGAGCTCGTCCGCATCCTGCGGCTGGGGTTGCCGATCGGCGGCATCATGGGGCTCGAGATCGGCGTATTCCTCGCCGCCGGCGTCCTGATCGGGCTGTTGGGCGCCGACGCGCTCGGCGCGCACCAGCTGGTGCTCAATTGCGCCGGTCTCACCTTCATGGTGCCGCTCGGCGTGAGCCAGGCTGCCACCGTGCGGATCGCCTACGAGCTCGGTGCCGGTCGGCCCGCCGCAGCACGGCGCGCCGGCGTGGTCGCGCTCGCGATCGGGGTCGCGTTCATGGGCGCGACGGCACTCGTGCTGTGGTCGGCGCCGCGCGCCATCGTCGCGATCTACGTCGATGTCGGCGCCGCCGCGAACGCGGGGTTGGTGCCGATCGCGCTCAGCCTGCTCGCGATCGCGGCCGCGTTCCAGGTGTTCGACGGCGTCCAGGTGATCGCCGCCGGCGCGCTGCGCGGCTACGAGGACACCACCGTGCCGATGCTGCTCGGCGCGCTCGGCTACTGGGGCTTCGGCTTCGGCGGCGGCTGGCTGCTCGCGTTCCCGCTGGGCTACGGCGTGCGCGGGCTATGGTGGGGCCTGGCGCTCGGTCTGGCCGCCGTTGCGGTGCTGCTGGCCCTGCGTCTCCGGCGGCTCGCCACGAAACCCGTTGACACCTAGTTACACTAGGCTTAGTTATACTGGGTATGGAAGGCGAGATGCTCAAAGGTCACCTCGAGGCGATCGTGCTCGCCGCGCTCGAGGCCGGTCCGGCGCACGGTTACGCCGTCATCGAGGAGATACGGCGGCGCAGCACCGGCGTTTTCGACCTGCCCGAGGGGACGGTCTACCCCGCGCTGCACCGCCTGGAGGACATGCAGCTGCTCAGCAGCACATGGGAAACCCCGCCGTCGGGGCGCAAGCGGCGCGTCTACACGCTGACCAAGCGCGGCGTCAAAGCGCTCGCCGAGCGGCGCGCGCTGTGGACGCGTTTTTCCGGCGCTGTCGGCACCCTGCTGGGAGGATCGAGGTTGTGAGTGAGCCCGGTCTGATCGCCGAGTATCTCGACGCGCTCGGGCGCGAGCTGCGCTTCGATGCGCCGCTGTGCCGGCGCGTGTGCGCCGAGGTCGAGGATCATCTTCACGAGTCGGTCGCGGCCGACACGGACACGGAACGGCGCGCGGCCGAGCGCCGCGCGATCGAGCGCTTCGGTGCGCCGCGCGACCTCGCCGCACAATTCGCCGCGCTCGCGCTGACCAGGCAGACCAAGGCCACCGGCGTCCTCGTGATGCTGGTCGTCGTCGGGGTCTATATCGCGATGCGCGGCCGACTGATGTGGTGGGGGCCGGCGGCATCCCTTCAGAGCTGGGCATTCGCGGCGACCGCCATCACGATCATGCGCGCGACCTTTTGGTTCGCGGTGGTCGTCGGTCTGGTCGGATGGGCTTACTCGACCCGCGTCAAGGTATCGAGCCTTGCCGGAACCGCCGGGCGCAGGTGGCTGCGGCGCTGCTTGGTCCTGTCCGGCGCGGCGACGGCGGCGGTGGTCGCCTTGGTGACCCTCGAAGCGACCTTCGTCTCGCTCCGGGTCATGGCGGCTGCGTGGTCGGCGGGGATCGTCGTGCCGCTGCTCTTCATCGGCGCCGAGGCCGTGCTGGCGTCGATCCTCGTCGTCCAGTGGATCGACGTGATGCATCGCCGATCGATCACCGCCGGGCTGCTTCGACACTGACGGGCCTGCACACCGACGCGCCGCCGACGCGGGGCTGACGCCCAACACCGAAATCGAGGAGAGACGGATGACGGACGCCGCAGGTGTGGCGCGGGACGGAGTCGCGCGCCGTGAGTTTCTCGCCGCGACCGCTGGTCTGACGGTCGCCGGCCTCGCCGCCACCGAACCAAGGCTGGCCCAAGCGCAGGCACCGGCGCGCGGCACCGCGGCGCCATCGGGTCCTCCGGTGGTGCTCGAGCGCCTCGCGGGCGGCATTCTGACCATCGGGATCAATCGACCCGAAGCGCAGAATCGCATCGACCCGCCGACTCTGATCGGGTTGGGCAAGGCCTACTACGAGCTCGATCACGACGACGCGCTGCGGGTTGCCGTTCTGCACGCCTACGGCCCCGACTTCGTGCCGGGCCTCGATGCCCCGGCGTTCGCCGCGGCGGTGCGCGCCGGTGAGCTGCCACCGAAGGATCCGGAATGGATCAATCCGGTCGGGGTCGCGCAGCCAAGCCGCGTCAAGCCGCTCGTCGTGGCGGTGCAGGGGGCGACCCGCACGGTCGGCCACGAGCTCTTCTTGGCGGCCGATGTGCGCGTCGCCGCGAGCGACACGGTGTTCGCCCAGAACGAGGTCTTCGTCGGCGCGTTTCCGTCCGGCGGGGCCACCGTCCGGTTTCCGCGCGAGGCGGGCTGGGGCAACGCGATGCGCTACATGCTGACGGGCGACGAGTGGGGCGCGGACGAAGCCTATCGGCTCGGCCTCGTGCAGGTCGTGACGCCGCCCGGCAGCCAGCTCGAGCGTGCCGTCGATCTGGCGAAGAAGATCGCGGCAGCGGCGCCATTGGGCGTGCGCGCGACGCTCGCCTCGGCCCATCAAGTGCTCGCAAGCGAAGACGCCGCCTACGCCGATCTGCGCGCCGCCGCCAGTCGCATCCGCCAGAGCGCGGACTATCAGGAGGCCCAGCGCGCCGCGCAGGAGAAGCGCGCGCCGGTCTTCCAAGGGCGCTAGCATGAGCGAGCGCGATCCCGTCCTGGTCGAGCGGCTCGCCGACGGCGTGCTCATGATCGGCATCGATCGGCCGGCGGCCAACAACCGGCTCGATCCCGCGACATTGATCGGCTTGGGCAAGGCCTTCTACGCCTTCGAGCACGACGACGCGCTGCGCGTCGCGGTGCTGTACGGCGTCGGGCCGGATTTTTCACCCGGTATCGATCCCGTCTCGGTCGCGGCTGCGATCCGCACCGGACTATTGCCGCCCAAGGACCCGGACTACATCAACCCGTTCGGGCTGCGACCGCCGCTGCGGTCGAAACCGCTGGTCGTCGCGGTCCAGGGCATCACGGCATTCGGCGGCCACGAGCTCTTCCTGGCTGCCGACATTCGCGTCGCGGCGAGCGATACGCGCTTCAGGCAAGCCGAGGTGACGCGCGGCGCGGTTTCCGGCGCGGGCGCCACCATCCGGATGCCGCGTGAGGCGGGCTGGGGCAACGCGATGCGCGCCCTGCTGACGGGCGACGAATGGGGCGCCGACGAGGCCTATCGCTGGGGCCTGGTGCAGGCGGTCACGCCGGTCGGACAACAGATCGACCGCGCGCTCGGCTGGGCACGCAAGATCGCGCGCGCTGCTCCGCTCGGCGTGCGCGCGACGCTCGCCTCGGCGCATCAGGCGCTGCCGGATGAACCGGCCGCGCTGGCGGCGGTCAACGCGGTGTTTCAGCGCCTGCTGCAAAGCGAGGACCGGGCCGAGTGGGCGCGCGCCGACCGCGAGGGCCGCGCGCCCGTGTTCCACGGCCGCTAGAGCCGCTCGGCGATCACCGGCGCAGGCGGCGGCAGTGCGTCGCCGATCGCGACCGCGGCGCGGATGGCGGCGGCGGCGCGCGCGGCGTCGTCGTCGGTGCGCGCATGGATCAGGCAGAGCGGCCGATCGCGCCCGACCGTCTCGCCGATGCCCGCCACGTCGGTCAGGCCCACCGCCGGGTCGATCGTGTCGTCGGCGCGCGTACGGCCGCCGCCGAGGCCGATGATCGCGAGACCGAGCGTGCGCGTGTCGATCGCCGTCACGATGCCGTCGCGCGCCGCCATCGCCGGCAGGACGTGCGGCGCCGTGGGCAGCGAGCGCGCCGGATGCTCGAGCAGATCGGCGGGGCCGCCGAGCGCCGTCACCATGGCGCCGAAACGTGCCGCCGCGGCGCCCGAGCCGAGTGCGCGCTCGAGCCGCGCGGCCGCATCGGTGGGATCGCTCGCGACCTTGGCGAGCTGCAGCATCTCGCCGCCGAGCGCCCGGATCACCTGATCGAGCCGCGGCTCGCGCGCCCGGCCGGTCAGGTAGTCGATCACCTCCGCGACCTCGACCGCGTTGCCGGCATTGCGTCCCAGCACCTGGTTCATGTCGGTCAACAGGGCCACGGTCGGCAAGCCGGCGCCGCGCGCCGTGTCGACCAGGCTGCGGGCGAGCGCGCGCGCCTCGTCGCGCGCCGTCATGAAGGCGCCCGAGCCGAATTTGACGTCCATGACCAGGCCGTCGAGTCCCGCGGCCAGCTTCTTGGCCAGGATCGACGCGGTGATCAGCGGGATCGACTCGACGGTCGCGGTGACGTCGCGGATGGCGTAGAGCCGCTGGTCGGCCGGCGCCAGCGCGCCCGTCTGACCGATGATCGCGCAGCCGACCTGGCGTACCGTCGCGACGAAGCGCGCGGGCGTCGGCGCCGTGTCGTAACCGGGGATGGCCGCCAGCTTGTCGAGCGTGCCGCCGGTGTGGCCGAGGCCGCGTCCCGAGATCATCGGCACCGCGACGCCGCACGCGGCGACCAGCGGCGCCAGCGCCAGGCTTACCTTGTCGCCGACGCCGCCGGTCGAATGCTTGTCGATCGCCGGGCGGTCGAGCCCGGCCTGCCGCCAGTCGATGCGCTGGCCGGAGCGCGCCATCGCGGTGGTCAGCGCCACGCGCTCCTCGGGCACCATGCCGCGGAAATAGACCGCCATCGCGAAGGCCGCGACCTGGCCCTCGCCGAGCGTGCCCGAGGTGATGCCCTCGACCAGGAACTCGATCTCGGGCGGGGTCAGCGTGCCGCCGTCGCGTTTCTTGCGGATCAGCTCCTGGGGCAGAAAGCTCATGCCCCGGGCGTGGCCTTCCCGGGCGTCAGAAGGGCCGCCGTGAAGGCCAGCGGCAGCAGCTCGCCGAGCGTGAGGCGCGCCAGCTCGCGCCCATCGCTCGCGCACAGATGGATCGGCAGCTCGGGACCGGCAAACTCGGCCAGGCGCTGGCGGCAGCCGCCGCACGGCGGGCAGGGCTGGTCGCCGCCGATCACCACCAAAGCCGCGATCCGCCGCTCGCCGGCGCTGATCATCTGGCCGATCGCCGAGGCCTCCGCGCACTGGCCCAGCGGAAAGGCGGCGTTCTCGACGTTGGCGCCGGCGAAGATCGCGCCGCTGGCGGCGCGCAGGGCGGCGCCGACCGGGAAGGTCGAGTAGGGTGCATAGGCGTGGCCGCGCGCCGCCTGGGCGGCTGCGATCAGCGGCCCGAGGGCGGGCTCGGCGGAGGGCTCGGAGGGGGCCATCGCCCCCAGGGTAACCCCCCGGATGCAAAAGAAAAACGGGCCGCATCGCTGCGGCCCGAGTTTAGGGAGGAAACGTCCGCCAGAGCGGACCATCATCTCTCGATGATGCACTGCACAATATGGCAGATTTTTTGACGTATTCAAGGCCCGTTTCGTTGGGTGGACCAACTTTCAGCGCACCGGTTGCCGGGCGTTGAGCCCCCGGGCCCAGGCGGCTAGGGTGCGGGCCAGACGCGCGGGTGACGGGCCGCCCGAGGGACGGCCCCGGGAGGCGGTATGGAGTTCGGCGTACAGTTCTTCCCCGACGTCGGCCCGCAGCACAAGGCGGCCGACGTCTATTTCAGTGAATGCCTGGCGCTGGTCGATCTGGTCGATCGCTACGGCTACAGCCACGTCCGCGTGGTCGAGCACTATTTCCACTATTACGGCGGCTACAGCCCGAACCCGGTGGTGTTCCTGGCCGCCGCCGCCCAGCGCACCAGGACGGCGCGCCTGATTACCGGCGCGGTGCTGCCGGCGTTCAACCATCCCCTCAAGCTCGCCGGCGAGCTCGCGATGCTCGACGCGTTGTCCAACGGCCGGCTCGAGGCCGGCTTCGCCCGCGCTTTCCTGCCGCACGAATATGCGCGTTTCGGGGTCGACGTGAACACCAGCCGGGCCCGGTTCGAGGAGGGCATGGAGCAGGTCCGCTGCCTGCTCGAGGAGGAGCAGGTGGCCATGACGGGCCGCTTCCACAGCTTCCCGGCGACGACGTCGCTGCCGCGTCCGACCCAGCGGCCGCGCCCGCCGTTCTGGGTCGCCGCGCTGGCGACGCCGGAGTCGTTCGTCGGCGCGGGCCGCGCCGGCCATGCCGTGATGGCGATCCCGATGGCCGGCGGCCAGATGCGCGAGCTGATCGGCCAATATCGCGAGGCCTGGCGATCGGCCGGGCACCCCGGTCGGGGCCGCGTGATGCTGGCCTTCCACATGCTCTGCGCCGACAGCGCCGCCGAAGCCGAAGCGGTCGCGCGCGCGCCGCTCAACGGCTATCTCGCGAGCCTGGTGGACGCGGCGTCGGATTGGCTGACCGGCATGCGTTCGGCGGATTATCCGAACTACGACAAGGTGATCGCCGGCCTGAAGGCGGAGACGTTCGAGAGCCAGGTCGCCAAGAACGCGGCCTGGGTCGGCACCCCCGACTCGATCGCCGACCAGATCACCGAGATCGACCGCACGGTCGGCGGCTTCGAGATCGCCTCGCTGCAGGTCAACTTCAACATGGTGCCGCTCGACGTCGCGCGCCGCTCGATGGCGCTGTTCGGCGAGCGCGTGCTGCCCCGGTTCCGCGCCTGACCGACGTTAACCGAGCGTTCACGGCGCCCGCCTTACCGCTTGACGCGCATTCGTGGTAAGCTTCGGTCAAACGCGTGGTGGGGGCAGCTGACGTGGCAACGGTCGCATTACCCGACAAGCCGACGTGGCCGATCGCATGGCTGAAGAAGCCGGTGCAATGGCTTGGTCGGGTGTTCGGCGGGCCGCGCCTGATCGCTTTCGTCCTGCTGATCGCGATGACCGCGCTGAAGACGTGGAACCCGTACTGGGTCGACCTGCTCGAGACCCGCACCTACGACCTCTATCAGCGCATCTATCCGCGTCCGGCGCCCGAGATGGCGGTGCGCGTGGTCGACATCGACGAGGCGAGCCTCGCGGAGCTCGGCCAGTGGCCGTGGTCGCGCAAGGTCGTGGGCGACATCGTGCTGAACATCGCCAAGGCGGGCGCCGCGGGGATCGGGTTCGATATCGTGTTCGCCGAGCCGGACAACCTGTCGCCCAAGCGGTTCGCCGAGCGCGCGCCCGATCTCGACCAATCGACGCGGGAATCGCTCGAGAAGCTGCCCAGCACCGATGACTACTTCGCCCAGGTCATCAAGCAGACCCGCGCGGTGCTCGGCCAGGCCGAGGCCGATACCGCGCGCGCCGCGGGCAACGCACCGGGGCCGGCGGCGCTCGCGGTCCTGAACGATACGACGGAGCACGTCGGGCACTATCTCGACCGCTTCCCCAACATCGTCGGCAACCTGCCGGAATTCGAGAAGGTGGCGGCGGGTCGCGGCATGTTCGTGACCAATCCGGAATCCGACGGCATCGTGCGGCGCATCCCCGCCATCGTCGCCGTCGGCAATGGGATCTATCCGACCCTGGCGATCGAGATGCTGCGCGTGGCCACCGGCGGCACCACCATCCTGGTTCGGCTGGACAAGGACAAGCTCGGCATCCAGGACATCGTGCTGCAGGGCCCGAACTACGTGATCCCGACCGACGCGGAAGGGCGTCTGTGGCCGCACTACGCCAAATACAACCCCGACCGCATGGTGTCGGCCAAGGACGTTCTGGCCGGCAAGCCGGAGGCGCTCGCGAAGCTCAAGGGCAAGCTCGTGCTGATGGGCACGTCGGCGGCGGGCCTGCGCGATATTCGGTCCGATCCGGTCAACGACGGTTATCCCGGCGTCGAGGTGCACGCCCAGCTGCTCGAGAGCATCCTGACCAATTCGCTGCTCACCCAGCCGGCATGGGGCGACGGTGCCGAGCGCATCCTGACCTTCCTCAGCGGCCTGGTCATGATCGTCACGCTGGCCCTGGTCGGTGCGCGCTGGTCGTTGGTCGTGTTCGTGGTGGCGTCGGTCGCGCTGTTCGGCGGCGCCTGGTATCTGTTCACCGAGCAGAATCTTCTGGTCGACGTCGCCTTCGCGGTCCTCACGGCGTTCCTGATCTACATCGTCGTCACCTACCTCAACTACATGCGCGAGGAGGCCGACCGGCAGAAGACGCGCACGGCCTTCAGCCTGTATCTGGCGCCCGCCATGGTCGAGCGCGTCGCCGAACACCCGGAGGCGCTCAAGCTCGGCGGCGAGATGCGCGACCTCACCTTGATGTTCTGCGATCTGCGCGGCTTCACGACGATCTCCGAGTCCTACGATGCCGGCGGCCTCACCCACCTGATCAACTCGTTCCTGACGCCGATGACCGACATCATCCAGTCGACCGGCGGTTGCGTCGACAAATACATCGGCGACTGCATCATGGCGTTCTGGAACGCGCCGCTCGACTTGCCGCAGCATCGGCGCGACGCCTGCCGCGCCGCGCTCCAGATGCGCGCGCGCCTCAAGACGCTCAACGAGGAGCTCAGGCACGACCCGGAGGCCAAGCTCGACAAGCACGGCGAGCTCCACATGGGCATGGGGCTCAACACCGGCATCGTCTGCGTCGGCAACATGGGCTCCGCGCAGCGCCTGAACTACTCGGTGCTCGGCGATGCAGTGAACCTGGCGTCGCGCCTGGAAGGCCAGAGCAAGACCTATCACCTCGACCTGGTGCTCGGCGAGGAGACCTACGACGGCGTCAAGGACATGGCCGGCATCGAGCTCGACCTGATCCAGGTCAAGGGCAAGACGGTGCCGGTGCGCATCTTCACCCTGGTCGGCGACGAGACCGTGGCGAAGGACTCGAACTTCGGCGAGCTGCGCCGCTTCCACGAGGTCATGATGGCCTCCTACCGCGCCCAGGATTGGGCGGCCGCGCGCGAGGCATTGAAGCACTGCAAGGAGCTGGCGCCGCTCTTCCAGTTGCAGGGCCTGTACGAGGTCTATGAAGAGCGCATCGACCACTACGAGGCCGAGCCGCCGGGCGAGGACTGGGACGGCGTCTACATCGCCAAGACGAAGTAGCCTTCGGGAACTGCCGCAGGCTCCCGCGGCTACCGCTCGTGGAACGCCTCGTTCTTTAGCTTGAGCACGGGTTTCATCAGGTAGAAGGCGACCGAGCGCGTGCCCGTGTGGATGTCGACGGTGGCCTGCATGCCCGGCGTGATCAGCAGGGTCGTCGGGTCGTCCCCGATATAGTTCTTGTCGGTCTCGACGACGACGCGGAAATACGGCTCGCCTTTCGGATCGGCGTTCGAGTCGGCCGAGATCAGCGTGACCTTGCCGTTCAGCGTGCCGTAGCGCACGAAGTCGTAGGTCGTGATCTTGACCTGGGCCGACTGGCCGACCTCGACGTAGCCGCGATCGGTCGGATTGAGCCTGGCTTCGATCACCAGCCGGTCGTCGGTCGGCACGATCTCCATGATGCCTTCGCCCGGCTTGACCACGCCGCCGAGGTTGGTGAACCGCAGGTTCTTGACCGTGCCCTCGGTCGGCGAGGTGATCAGGGTCCGCTTGCGCTGGTCGGTCGCCTCGTTGAGGATCTCGACCGTGCGCGCATAGTTGACCTCGACCTGCTGCAGCTCCTCCTGGGCTCGGCGCTGGAACTTGGCGCGCTCCTCGGTCACCTTCTGGCGCGCCTCCCCGAGCGCCGCGACGGCGCGCGGGATCGACTGCTCCAGCGTCTGCAGCTCGCCGTCGAGCTTCTCGACCTCGCTCTGCTGGCGCAGATGCTCGACGCGCGGCGTCAGCTGGTCCTTCAGCAGCTTCGTCGAGATGTCGAGCCGTTCGCGCGAGAGCGCGAGGTCGGCCTCTTTGGCTTTCTTGGTCGCCTGATATTCGGCGACCGCGAGCTCGCGTTGGCGCACCTGGTCGTTGAGGCCGCTCATCGCGCTGTTGAACTCGCGCGTCCGCGCATCGAAGGTCTCTTGCTCGCTGCGCACCAGATCCGGCCGGCGCTTGGCCTCGTCCGCGGGAAACACGAGCGGCTTGCCGAACGCTTCGCTCTGCAGGCGCGCCCGCTGCAACCCGAGCGCGTCGAGCCGAACCTGGATCTCGTCCCTGTTGATGTTGCTGACCGCCAACTCGAGCTGGACCAGCGGCGAGCCGACCTTCACGGCGTCGCCGTCCTTGACGTAGAGCTGCTTGATCAGGCCGCCTTCGAGGTGCTGGATCACCGTCACCTTGCTCTGGGGCTGCACCTCTCCCTGCGCCACCGAGACCTGGTCGAGCTTGGCGAAGAACGACCAGACGACCGCGATCCCGAGAAAGGCCATCACGATCCAGGAGAGGATCCGCACGCCGCTCCAGGCCGAGCGCGCGGCGATGCGGTCGAGCGGACTGAGGGTTTCGAGCGTCCGGTCGGCCATGCGTCAGTTCCCGCCCCCGCCCGCCGCTTGGGCGAGCACCGCGCCGGTCGATGCGGCGGGCGCCGGCACGGGCTGCGGCCGCCCCGACAGGCGCGGCAGGACCTCGCTGGCCGGTCCCGCGAGCAGCACCTTGCCGTGGTCGATCACCGCCACCGTCTGGGCCGCCTGCAGCAGGACCGGACTGTGGGTGGCGATGATCACGGTGTGGTCGCGCGCCAGCTCGACCAGGCCCTGGCGCAGCTCCTCCTCGCCCTGGCGGTCGAGATTGCTCGACGGCTCGTCCATCAGGATCACGGGCGGGTCGCGCACCAAGGCGCGCGCGATCACGACGCGCTGGCGGAAGCCGCCGGACAGGAGCGTGCCCGCCTCGCCGATCGGCGTCGCATAGCCCTTTGGCAGGTCGATCACCGCCTGATGCAGCCCGGCGAGCTTCGCGGCGCGCACGATCGCTTCGTCGTCGACCATATCTTCCGCGCCCTTGACCACGTTGTCGCGGATCGTGCCGCTGAACAGCACGGTGTCCTGCGGCACGTAGCCGATCCACTCGCTCAGGTCGGCGCGCGCGAACTGTGCCACGTCGGCGTCGTCGAGCAGAACCCGGCCGGCATAGGGGCGGTAGAGCCCCATGATCAGCTTCAGGAGGGTCGTCTTGCCGCTGCCGTTGCGCCCGAGGATCAAATGGATGCTGCCGGGCTGAAACGCGAGGTTGACGTTCTCCAGCACCGGCAGGTCGGTGTCGCCGTAGCGGAAGCTCGCGTTCTCGATGACGACGCGGCCCTTCGGCCGCGGCAGCTTCACCTCGCTGGATTGGCGCTCGACCGCCATGCCGAAGATGTCGCTCAGGCGCTGGATCGACGTGCGTCCCTGCGCGTAGGAGCGCCACGTACCGAGCAGCTGCGTGAGCGGGCTGAGGATCCGGCTCGACAGCATGTTGCACGCGATCAGCGAGCCGACCGATAGATCCTGGTGGACGATCGCGATCGCGCCGGCCACGGTCATCATCACCGAGGTCGCCAGCGTCATGGTGGTGCCGAGGTTCGTGTAGAAGTCGGTCTTGGCGCCGCGCGTGACGGCGTTCTCGATCATCGCGGCCTGCGCGGTCTCCCAGACCGGCATGATCGATTTGTCGAGCGCAAGCGCCTTGACGATCGTGCGCGTGGCGGCGAACTCCGCGACCACGGCGTCCCGGCTGAGCGCGGCGCGCCGCTCGTCGACGTTCATGTGGCTCAGCACCGCGCCCGAGCGCCAGCTGATCAGGCCGAAGAACAGCACCATGACGACCAGGATCCACGCGATCGGCGTGGCGATCACGAACGCCAGGGCGACGAAGATCAGGGCGAACGGCAGGTCGGCGGCCAGGAACGCCGAGGGACCGGACGCGACGCTGCGCACCACGTCGATGTCGCGGAACAGCGAGGTCCAGAAGGTCGCCGGCCGCATCTCGAGCTGGCGCAGCGGCAGGGCCAGAAACTGGCGGAACAGCGCGCGCGACACCTCGACGTCGATCTTGGTCGCCATGCGCTGCACCAGCCGCGAACGGAACTGGCGCAACAGGAAGTCGAACAACAGCGCGATCGCCATGCCGATGGCGAGGCCCTGCAGGGTCGTCATGCCGGAGTAGAACACCACCCGGTCATAGACCTGCAGCATGAAGATCGGCGGGGTGAGCGCGATCAGATTGATGAACAGCGAGACGCAGGCGAGTTCGCGGAACGTCGGCCGCAGCGGCTTCAGGATCGATGCGAACCAGGCGTTGCCCATCATGTCGACGGTACCCGTATCGTCACGCCGCGACGGGGCTCCTCGAGGAGCCACGATGCCGAAAAGACTGGTGGGGATGCGGAGTTAAGCAAAAAGCACCTTAACCCGGTAAGGTTAACAAGCCCTTACGGCGGCGGCCCAGCGGCCCTGCGCGTCGACGCCGCACCGGCCTTCGGGCTCATCGGCGTTTGCCGCCGCAACGCTGGATCAGGGTATGGAGGGCCGCCTTGAGGCGTTCGACCTCCTGGTGGCTGTAACCGGCGAGCACGTCGCGCTCGTGCTGCTTGGCACGCACCAGCAGATCGGCGACCGCGGTTCGCCCCTTGGGCGTGATGTAGACCAGCACCTTGCGGCGGTCGCGCTGCGACGGGCGCCGCTCCACCAGCCCCTGGCGGCTCATGCGGTCGATCACCTTGGTCAGGGTTGGTTGCTTGAAGAAGGTGTAGCGCGCGAGCTCGGTCACCGGCAGGCCGTCGGCGTCCCACAGATTGGCGAGCACGCGCCACACCGGCACCGGAATGCCGCGCGGCCGCAGCTGTGCATGGAACTGACGCGTTACGAGATGGCTGGCGTGCGCCAGGAGATAACCGAGATAATCGTCGACGAAACGGCGCGGCGAATCGTCGGGCGGATCCGGTATGCGTGAAGACGGTTGCCGCTTTCCAGAATTCATAAAATTTTATTTATTAGTCTCCAGATCGTAGCGTAGCCGCAACGCAGATAGCTGGCCTGAACAACTTTGTAAGGGCGCGTCAAAGGAAAGCCGATGCGACCGGACCGGATCGAGGCGAAGTGGATCGACGCGTTCGCGGCGACGTTCGCGCTGTGCGCGATCGCGCCGGGCGACGTTGTCGCGATCCTGTCGGAGACGCAGTCGCGTCCGCTCAACGTCGCGCTCGCCGAGCTCGCCCTCGCACGGCTGGGCGCGCGCGTGTTCCACCTCGTGCTGCCGACGCCGCCGCAGCGCGCCCCGGTGCCGTTGCGCTCGACCGGCGCGTCCGATGCCGTCCGCGGGCTGGCGCCGGTGGTCCAGGCGCTCGCCCAGTCGACCCTCGTCGTCGACCTCACCGTCGAAGGCATGCTGCATGCGCCCGAGCTGCCCGCGATCCTGAAGGGCGGCGCCCGTCTCCTGATGGTGTCGAACGAGCATCCCGAGGCGCTCGAGCGGCTGGTTCCCGATCCGGCGCTCGCTCCCAAGGTCAAGGCCGGCCTGCAGCGTCTCAAGCAGGCCGCCGAGATGCGCGTGACCTCGCCCGCCGGCACCGATCTCGCGGTCGACGTGCGCGGCGCCCGGGTCGGCGGCGTATGGGGATGGTGCGATCGCCCCGGACAGGTCGCACACTGGCCGGGCGGCCTGGCGCTGTGCTTTCCGCGCGCCCACGCGGTCAACGGCCGTTTGGTGCTCGCGCCGGGCGACGTCAACCTCACGTTCAAACGCTACGTCGAGACCGCGGTCGCGCTCGAGATCGCCGACGATCACGTCGAACAGGTCGCCGGCGACGGCGTCGACGCCGCGCTGATGCGCGACCATTTCGCCGCCTGGGGCGACCGCGCCGCCTACGCCGTGAGTCACGTCGGCTGGGGCATGAACCCGCGCGCGCGGTGGGAGGCGCTGGCGATGTACGACAAGGCCGACACCAACGGCACCGAGCTGCGCGCCGTGGCCGGCAACTTCCTCTATTCGACCGGCGCCAACGAGACCGCGGGGCGTTTCACCCTCGGGCACTTCGATCTGCCGATGCGCGGCTGCACGGTGACGCTCGATGGCGTCGCGGTGGTCGAGGCCGGGCAGCTGACCCGCGAGCTCGCCTGATGCGCGACGACGCGGCACGCCGGCTGGTCGAGCGGGCCGCCGCGCTGGGCGCCGAGAAATTCGCGCCGCGCGCCGCGCGCCACGATCGCGAGGCGAGCTTCCCGACCGAGAACTACGCCGACCTGCGCGCCGCCGGCTTTCTCGGCCTGTGCGTGCCCGAGCGCCATGGCGGCCTCGGCGCCGATTTCGCCACCTATTGCCGCGTCTCGGCGGAGCTCGGCCGGCACTGCGGCGCGACCGCGCTGACCTTCAACATGCACGTCTGCACCGCGCTGTGGACCGGCGCGCTCGCCGACGACCTCGACATGACGACGGAGCAGCGCGCGCGTCACGAGGCGCGCCGAGCCGTACACTTCCGCCGCATGGTCGCCGATGGTGCGATCTTCAGCCAGCCGTTCTCCGAGGGCGGCGCGGCGGCGGCCGGCAAGGCGCCGTTCGGCACCATCGCGACCAAGGTCGACGGCGGCTACCGCATCAGCGGCAGGAAGATCTTCGCCTCGCTGTCGGGCGCGGCCGACTATTTCGGCGTGCTGTGCACCGAGGACAAACCGACCCTGAGCCGCGGCGATACCCTCTATCTGGCGGTGCCCGCGACCGCGCCGGGCGTCGCGGTGACGGGCGACTGGGACCCGCTCGGCATGCGGGGCACCGTGTCGCGCGACCTCGTGTTCGAGGATGTCTTCGTGCCCGAGGACGCCGAGCTGTTGCCGCGCGGCGTCTATCACCAGGCGGCGACGCGCTGGCCACACATGTTCCTCACCCTGGCGCCGACCTACATGGGCCTGGCGCAGGCGGCCTACGATTTCACCATCCGGTATCTGCGCGGCGAGCTGCCGGGCACGCCGCCGGTCAAGCGGCGCATGTATCCGACCAAGCAGATCGCGGTCGCCGAGATGCACGTCAAGCTCGAGCAGACGCGCGCGCTGTTCGAGCGGGTGATCGGCGAGGCGCGGGTCGATCCCGGCAAGTCCGATCGGCTGCGCGCCTACGCCGCGCAGTACACCATCATGGAGAACGCCAACGAGCTGGCGCGGCTGGCGCTGCGCACGTGCGGCGGCCAGGCGATGCTCAAGCACCTGGCGCTCGAGCGGATCTACCGCGACAGCCGCTGCGGCTCCCTGATGCTGCCGTGGACCGCCGAACTGTGCCTCGACCGGATCGGCCGCGAGGCGCTCTACGAGCCCGGCGAAACCGACGACCGATGAGCCTCGCGGGCTGGCTCGATCGTCGCGCCGATCTGACGCCGGACCGCGTCGCGCTCGTCTGCGGCGATGCGCGACTTTCCTACCGCGCGCTCGCGCGCCGGGCACGCACGGCGGCGCGCCATCTCGCCACCGCGCTCGAGGTCGGGCGCGGCGACCGGGTCGCGCTGCTGGCGCACAACTGTCCCGACTATCTCGTGCTGCTGTTCGCCTGCGCGCGGCTCGGCGCCATCCTGGTGCCGCTCAACTGGCGCCTCGCGCCGCCCGAGCACCGCTTCATGCTCGGAGACGCCGGGGCGCGGATGCTGATCCACGAGCCCGAGCTCGCGCCGGCGGCGGCCGAGGCCGCGGCGGGGCTCGCCTGCCGCCGCGTGGCGCTGCCGCTGCCCGACGACGACGCGGCAGAGCCGTCGGCACCGACCGACGTCGTCTCGGACGACGCAGCGGCGCGCCTCCTGATCGTCTACACCTCGGGCACCACGGGGCACCCGAAGGGGGCCGTGCTGACTCAGGACGCCCTGACCTGGAACGCGATCAATTCGGTCGCCGCGCACGACCTGACCGGCGCCGACCGCGTGCTGATCACGATCCCGATGTTCCACGTCGGCGGCCTCAACATGCAGACGGTGCCCGCGCTCCACGCCGGCGCCACCGTGCATCTGCATCGCCGCTTCGATCCCGCTGCGACCTTGGCGGCGATCCGCGACCAGCGCATCACCGTGACGGTGCTGGTGCCGGCGCAGCTCGTCGCGCTGATCGAGCATCCCGATTGGCCGGGCGCTGATCTCGCGAGCCTGCGCCTGGTCACCACGGGCGCTTCGGTCGTGCCGCCCGGTCTGGTCGAGCCGTGGCAGGCGCGCGGCATCGACGTGATCAACGTATATGGCTCGACCGAGACCGCGCCGGTCGCGACCTGGATCAGCCCGGAGGACGCGCTGCGCAAGCCCGGCTCGTGCGGCAAGGCGGCGCTGCATTGCGAGATCCGCGTGGTCGACGACGGCGGCCGCGACGTGGCCGCCGGCGAGCGTGGCGAGGTGCTGGTGCGTGGGCCCAACGTGATGCGCGAGTACTGGAACAATCCCGCCGCGACCGCCGAGGCGCTGGCCGGCGGCTGGTTCCACACCGGCGACATCGGCCATCGCGACGACGAGGGCTTCCTCTACATCGACGATCGCAAGACCGAGGTGATCATCTCGGGCGGCGAGAACGTCTATCCCGCCGAGGTCGAGGCCGCGCTCGCCGGCCTGCCGGGCGCCGCCGAGATCGCCGTGGTCGGCCGCCCGCATCCGAGGTGGGGCGAGGTGCCGGTGGCCGTGGTGGTGCGCCGTCCCGGCGCCACGCTCGCGGCGTCCGACGTGCTCGCCGCGCTCGACGGCCGGCTCGCGCGCTACAAGCAGCCGCGCGACGTCGTATTCGTCGAGGCGCTGCCGCGCAACGCCATGGGCAAGGTGCAGAAGTTCAAGCTGCGCGCGCTCATCGCGCCGGCAGCGGGATGAACTCGACGTCGTCGCCCGGGATCTTCGGGAAGCGGCCGGCCTTCCAGTCGGCCTTGGCCTGCTCGATGCGCTCGGCCGAGCTCGACACGAAGTTCCACCAGATGTGGCGCGGCCCGTCCATCGGCTCGCCGCCGAGCAGCATCACGCGCGCCGGCGCGAAGGCGCCCAGCGTGATCACCGCGCCCGGCTTCAGCACCAGGAGCTGGCCGGCCTCGTAGGTCTCGCCGTCGAGCGCGATCACGCCGTCGACCGGATAGAGCGCGCGCTCCGCGTGGTCGGCCGCGATCTCGAGGGTGGCGTCGGCGTCGAGCGCGATGTCGGCGTAGAGCGTCTCGGAGAAGGTCTGGAGCGGCGAGCGGGCGCCCCACAGCGCGCCCGCGATCAGGCGCACGCGCGCCCCGTCGGCCTCGATCAGCGGCAGCGATGCGCTCGGATGATGCACGAAGGCGGGCTCGGTCTCCTCGTGCGCCTTGGGCAGCGCGACCCAGGATTGGATGCCGGCGAGGCGCGAGCCGGTGCGGCGCAGCGCCGGGTCGGTGCGCTCGGAGTGCGCGATGCCGCGCCCCGCGGTCATCCAATTGACGTCGCCCGGGCGGATGGTCTGCGCGGTGCCGAGCGTGTCGCGATGGACCTGCTCGCCCTCGAACAGATAAGTGACCGTCGCGAGCCCGATGTGCGGGTGCGGTCGCACGTCGAGCCCGGCGCCCGGCGCGAACCCGGCCGGCCCCATCTGATCGAAGAACACGAACGGCCCGACCATCCGGCGCTTCGCGGCCGGCAGCACGCGACGGACCTCGAAGCCGCCGATGTCGCGGCTGCGCGGCACGATGATGGTCTCGAGCGCGTGGCCCGGCACGTCGGTGCGCGCCGCCGCCTCGTCCGCCGGATGCCAGCTCATGGGGCCCTCCGTCGCTGTCGGGGGGGCAATTCTACGCCGCACCCGGCGAATTGCCGAATCGGCGGCGGCGACGTTATCCTGGCGCGCAAGGAGATCCGCATGGCGCTCGATCAACCGGCTGGAAGCTTTCCGCAGATCCGCGGCTCGGTGTGTCCGCACGACTGCCCATCGACCTGTGCCCTCGAGGTCGAGGTGCTGGCGCCCGACCGCATCGGCGCCGTGCGCGGCGCCGACAACGACTACACGCTGGGCGTGATCTGCGCGAAGGTCTCCCGCTATGCCGAGCGCGTGCACCATCCGGATCGGGTGATCCATCCGTTGCTGCGCGTCGGACCGCGCGGCGCCGCCCAGTTCAAGCGCATCGGCTGGGACGAGGCGCTCGACCGCATCGCCGAAAGCTTCACGCAGGTCGCGGCGCGCCACGGCAGCGAAGCGGTGTGGCCTTATTATTACGCCGGCACGATGGGCCTGCTGCAACGCGACGGCATCAACCGGCTGCGCCACGTCATGCGCTACTCGCGCCAGAAGAAGACGATCTGCACCGCGTCGGCGGAAGCCGGTTGGACCGCCGGCGTCGGCCGCTTCGTCGGACCCGATCCGCGCGAGATGGCCAAGGCCGACCTGATCGTCAGTTGGGGCGGCAACCCGGTCGCCACCCAGGTCAATGTGATGGCTCACATCGCGCGGGCACGCAAGGAGCGCGGCGCCAAGCTCGTGGTGATCGATCCGTATCGCACCGGCACGGCCGCGGTCGCCGACCTGCACCTCGCGCTCAAGCCGGGCACCGACGGCGCGCTCGCCTGCGCGGTGATGCACGTGGCGTTCCGCGACGGCTTGGCCGACCGCGCCTACATGGCGCGTTACGCCGATTGTCCCGAGGCGCTCGAGGCCCATCTCGAGACGCGCGGGCCCGATTGGGCGGCGGCGATCACCGGGCTCTCGGTCGCCGAGATCGAGGCGTTCGCGGCGCTCTACTGCCGCACGGAGCGCGCCTACATCCGCTTCGGCTACGGCTTCACGCGCACGCGCAACGGTCCCGCCAACCTGCACGCCGCGAGCTGCCTGCCGACCGTCACGGGCAAGTGGCGCCACGAGGGTGCCGGCGCGCTGTGGAGCTTCCGCGAGTACAAGTGGGACAAGACCCTGATCGAGGGGCTCGACGCCCTCGACCCGGCGACGCGCATCATGGACATGAGCCGGATCGGCGCCGCGCTGACCGGTGATCGCAAGGAGCTCGGCGCCGGGCCGCCGGTCCATTCGATCATCATCCAGAACTCCAACCCGGCGCTGGTCGCGCCCGACACCAACAAGGTGCGCCGCGGCCTGATGCGCGAGGACCTGTTCGTCGCCGTGCACGAGCAGTTCATGACCGACACCGCGCGGCTCGCCGACGTCGTGCTGCCGGCGACCCAGTTCCTCGAGCACGACGATCTCTACCAGGCCGGCGGTCACGGCTACATCCAGATCGGCCCCAAGCTGATCGAGCCGCCGGGCGAGTGCCGTTCCAACCACGAGGTGATCCAGGGCTTGGCGCGGCGTCTCGGCGCGCGTCACCGCGGCTTCGAGATGAGCGCGATGGCGATCATCGACGAGACGCTGCGCGCCTCGGGGCGGCCCGACGCCGAAACCGTGCGGGCGCGGCGCTGGGTCGACGCCTGGCCGTCGTTCGCCGACGCGCACTTCCTCGACGGCTTCGGTCATGCCGACGGGCGGTTCCGTTTCGCGCCCGACTGGGCGGCGATCGGTCCCGACCACGCGTCCATGCCGAAACTGCCCGACCACATGCCGGCGATCGACGACACCAGCGCCGAGCGGCCGTTCCGCATGGTCGCCGCGCCGGCGCGCCAGTTCCTCAACTCGACCTTCACCGAGACACCGACCTCGCGCCAGCGCGAGAGCCGACCGACCGCGCTGATCCATCCCGACGACGCGGCGCGGCTCGGCGTCGCCGACGGCGCCAAGGTGCGGCTCGGCAACGCGCGCGGCGAGGTGGTGGTGCATGCCAAACTGTTCGACGGGCTGCAATCCGGCGTGATCGTGGTCGAGAGCGTGTGGCCCAACGACGCCTTCGAGGGCGGCATCGGCATCAACGCGCTGACCAGCGACGATCCGGCGTTGCCCAACGGCGGCGCGGTGTTCCATGACACCGCAGTGTGGATCCGCGCCGAGCGCGCCGTCCTGCCCCGCGCCGCGGAATAGACTCCCGTTCGTCATGGCCGGCCTCGTGCCGGCCATCCACGTCGTCGCGGTGACGAGCGCTAGACGTGGGCCTTGCCGTCCCGCCCGCCATTCACCCATCATCGCGCATCGTCTCGACGTGGATG
>DATJNS010000567.1:0-3625 GCA_035507915.1 Candidatus Sulfotelmatobacter sp. | reverse complement strand
CTCAAGCTGGCCGAACGGCATCACATCACGTTCGACATCCTGTCGGATCCGGGCAACGCGTACGCCGCCGAGCTCGGACTGCGTTTCGCGCTGCCGGAGGACTTGCGCGCGGTCTACCAGAGCTTCGGCATCGACCTGCCGAAGCATAACGGCGAGCCGAGCTGGACCTTGCCGATGCCGGGGCGCCTGGTGGTCGACCGAACCGGCATCGTGCGAACCGCCGACGTCGATCCCGACTACACCCGGCGCCCCGAGCCGCAAAAGACCCTGGACGACCTCGCCGCGCTCGGCTGAGCGCGCGGCCCGATAGGGCCTCAGTCCTTGGCGGCGAGCACGTCGATCTCGATCAGGAACTCCGGGGTCGCCAGTCCGGCGATCACGAGCAAGGTCGACGCCGGCGCGATCGATCCCATCTTCTTCTCGCGGATCGCGCGGTTCGCCGGGATATCCTCCCGCCGGGTCAGGTACACCGTCAGCCTGACGATGTCCTCGCGGCCCATGCCGCCTTCGGCCAGGATCGCGAAGATGTTGTCCCAGCAGTTCTCGCACTGCTTCTCGAACGACGACGGGATCGAGCCGTCGGGGTTCTTGCCGACCTGGCCCGCCAGGACCAGCCAACGCATGTTCGGCGTGACCTCGATCCCGTGGTGGTAGCTCGGGCTGTTCGGCGGCGCGATCTTCTTGGGGTTGAAGCGCTTCAACGGCATATCGTCTCCTCCTGAGCACGGCACGGGGCGACGCCCCCGCGAGCGCCACAGGAATCCTAGCGCGCGCCGCACGCCGCCGCGCTCGTTTTGTTGGTGCTCGCGGGGCTTCGCCCCTGCCGCGCAGGGGAGCGGACGAGTGTCGTCGCGCCGGAGCGCCCCCGGCGCTAGTCCTTCGCGGCGGTCGCCTCGATCTCGACCAGGAATTCCGGCGCAGCGAGCGCCGAGATGACGAGCAGCGTCGTGGCGCAGGCGACGTCGCCCAGTTTCTTGGCTCGGACGGTGCGCGAGGCAGGGATGTCCTCCTTGCGCGTGAGAAACGTCGTGGTCTTGACGAGGTCCTGCGGCCCCATGCCGCTGTCGGCCAGAATCGCGAGGATGTTGTCCCATACGATCTCGCACTGCGCCTCGAACGACGCCGGCGTCTTGCCGTCAGGACCGCGGCCGATCTGACCCGAGATCGTGAGCCAGCGCATGTTGGGCGCCGCCTCGATGCCGTGGTGGTAGGTCGGGCTGTTCGGCGGCGCGATCTTCTTCGGGTTGAAGCGCTTCAGCGGCATCGTCATCCCTCCAGCTTGACCAGAAACGTGTTTCGTTTGCCGCGCCGGATCACCAGCACGGACTGATCGAGGAAATCGGCCCGCGTCACGGTCGGATCGGCGCCTGCCGTCCCGGACGCCGCCGGCTGGCCGTTGAGCCGGATCGCGCCCTGCCCGAGCTGGCGGCGGGCGTCCGATTTCGACGGGCACGCGCCGACCTCGACCAGGAGATCGACCAGGCTGGCGCCGGCGCCGTTCAGGCGTTCGGCAGCCATCGAGATCGACGGCACGTCGGCGAAGATCTCGCGCAGGGTCGCGACCGGCACGCCCTCGAGGTCGCCGCCGAACAGCACCTCGGACGCCTTGACCGCCTTGTCGGCCTCCTCGGCGCCGTGCACGAACGCCGTGACCGCGAAGGCCAACGCCTTCTGCGCCTCGCGCGCCGGCGAGCCGACGGCGGCCGCGAGCCCCTCGATGCGCTCGCGCTCGAGGAACGTGAACAGCTTCAGGAGCCGCACGACGTCGGCGTCGTCGGCATTGATCCAGAACTGATAGAACTTGAACGGGCTGGTCATCGCCGGATCGAGGAAGCAGCTGGTGCCCCCTTCGGTCTTGCCGAACTTGTTGCCTTCGGCGTCGGTCAGCAGCGGCACCGTCAGACCGAACGCACGCCCTCCCGTGACGCGCCGAATGAGATCGGTGCCGCCCACGATGTTGCCCCATTGGTCGGAGGCGCCGCACTGCAGGATGCAGTCGTAGCGCCGGTGGAGCTCGAGGAAATCGCGCGCCTGCAGGAGCGCGTAGCTGAACTCGGTGAACGAGATGCCCTCGCCCTCACGCTCGAGCCGCAGTCGGACCGAGTCCTTGGCGATCATGGCATTGACCGCGAAATGCTTGCCGACGTCGCGCAGAAACTCGAGCAGTCCCATCGGCTCCAGCCACTCGATGTTGTCGGCGTGGAGCGGCGGGTTGCCCGGATCGACGAGCAGGCGCAGGAGCTGACCGCCGATCCGCTGCGCGTTGGCATCGACCTGCGCGCGGTCGAGCAGGTTGCGCTCGGCCGACTTGCCGGACGGGTCGCCGATCAAGCCGGTGCCGCCGCCGGTCAGCGCGATCACGCGATGGCCGCGCTGCTGGAAATGCCGCAACAGCACGATCGGCACCAGATGACCGACGTGCAGCGACGGACCGGTCGGATCGAAGCCGATGTAAAGCGTGATCGGCCCGGCCTCGAGCCGGTCGCCCAGCTCGTCGGCGGTCACCTGATGGACCAGCCCGCGCCATTCCAGCTCGTCGATGAGCCGCATCTGCCGTCATCCCGTGATCTGCCGCGCGCTCCGCGGCGGCCGGCGGGAGAGTTAGACCGGCCCCGGCGAAGGGTCAAGCCGGGTGCCTCGGATCGCCCCTGCGTAGTCGGAGCGCCACGAGCACCGCCGCGACGCCCCGCCTCCGGCCGGTCATACGATTTGTGCTAGGCTGATTATGCTAAGTTGATGAATTGAGCTCGGCCGAGACCGGGCGGCACCAGGAGGAGACGGCCCCCATGTTGATGCGTAGCCCGGCCCAGGAACCGACCGGCCTGCCGGGGCTCACCGTGCTGCGCCTGGCCTTCGCCCGCCGCTTCGTCATCTACACCCTGGCGCTGATCGGGACCGTGGGGTTCCTCGCGCTCTCGTTCCTCAGCCTCTGGTTCCTCGCCGGTTTCGCGATCTGTCTGGCGTTCGCCGCGATCGGCACCTACGACTTCTTCCAGCCCCACCACAGCCTGCTGCGCAACTATCCGATCTCGGCGCGCATCCGCTTCCTGCTGGAGGAAATTCGGCCGGAGATCCGACAGTACTTCCTCGAGAGCGATACCGACGGCACGCCTTACAACCGGGTCAAGCGCTCGATCGTCTATCAGCGCGCCAAGGGGCAGCTCGACAAGCGGCCGTTCGGTACCCAGCTCGACGTGTACGCAATGGGCTTCGAGTGGCTCAACCATTCGATCGTGCCGAAGGAGCCGGCACGCGAGCCCGCGCGCATCATGATCGGCGGCCCCGATTGCCCACGTCCCTACTCCGCATCTGTCTACAACATCTCGGCGATGAGCTTCGGCGCGCTCAGCGCCAACGCGATCCGCTCGCTCAACAAGGGCGCCAAGATGGGCAACTTCGCGCATGACACCGGCGAGGGCGGCTTCAGCGTCTATCACAAGGAGCACGGCGGCGACATCATCTGGGAGCTCGGCAGCGGCTACTTCGGCTGTCGCAACGCCGACGGCACATTCTCGCCCGAGCGCTTCGCCGACGAAGCGGCGGCCGACCAGGTCAAGATGATCGAGATCAAGATCTCGCAGGGCGCGAAGCCGGGCCACGGGGGCGTACTCCCGGGCCCCAAGGT
>DATJNS010000566.1:0-11981 GCA_035507915.1 Candidatus Sulfotelmatobacter sp. | reverse complement strand
AGCTAGGCCGCGGGCACCGCGGCGCGCTGCTCCCAGAGCAGGAAGCGCATCTTCTGCGCTTCCGCGAAGCCCTTGAGCTTGACCTCGCGGACGTCGGTGAAATTGAACCGTTTGGTGCCGGAGACCTGTTCGACGATCGCGTTGGCGACGCAGATCTCGGCCTCTCCCGCGCACGCGCACAACCGTGCCGCGAGCTGCACCACCGTGCCGAAATAGTCGTCCTGGTCGCGGATCGGCTGACCGACCGCGAGCCCCATCCGCACCTTGAGGTAGGACGACGCCGTCACGCGGTTGTGCTCGGCGATCTGGCGCTGGATCTCGCCCGCCGCAGCGACGCCGTCGGCGACCCGCGGGAACACCGCCATGATGCCGTCGCCGGTGTGCTTCACCTGATGGCCGCGATGGGTCTTGAGCACCGAACCGACGATCAGATTGTGGGTCTGCACCAGCTTCATCATGCCCTGGTCGCCGAGCGCCTGCGTGGTCTCGACCGACGACACCATGTCGGTGAACATGATCGCGATGTTGTCGCCCTGGGGCTCGGCGGCGGCGTCGCTCGTGTTCCACGCTTTGAGGGCTTGCCCGAGCGCCGCCGCGGCGCTCGGGCCGTGGCCCGACAGGAAACGGTCCATCGCCTTGGCGCCGACCTGGATCATGCCCTTGTACTTGGCGTCCTTGGCGTACTCGTCCTCCTTGGCGATGAAACTGCGGGCACGCTGGGCATCGGTGCCGAGCAGCTCGAGCGCCGATTGCAGCACCGGCCCGAGCGACGCCGGATCGCTCCGACTCGCAGCCAGGCAGGCGCGGCCCGCGCCGAGCAGGAACAGGTGGCAACCGAACCGGTTGTGCGGCGCCATCTTGCCGTCGGACAGGAAGGGCTGGGTGTTGGCGTGCATCATGCCGTCGCGGAAGAAGCGCAGCAGCGTCTCGCGATCGGCCGTGCCGGCCGCCGGGAACTCCTCGACGACGGGAGGCTCGGGCGGCTTCTCGACCGGCTTCTCGGCGGGCTTGGCCTTCTCCTGGAGATCGGCCAGCGCCTCCTTGTCGACCACCGGCTCGGCCGGTGCCGCAGCCCCCTCGGGTAGCTCCGGTACCATCTCGTCCGCCGGCGCGCCGATCGGGATCTCGCGATCAGCCCAGTTCTCGGGTACCGCGACCGCGGTCTCCGCGCCCGACACGGGCGCCGTCTCGGACGTCGCGACCGCTCGCGCCGGTCGCGATCGCGACTCGGCGCGGCTGAAGAGATAGAGCGACAGGAAGAACGACGCGACGAACAGCGCCACGATCCCGCCGTACACGATGCGCTCTTGAACGTGATCGAACAGGCGCGCCCCGGAGGGCGTCGACAGCACGGCGAACACGATGCCGCTCAGGAGCAGGCCGACCGCCGTCGCGATCAGCAAGCGCTTGACCACGGCGAACGTGTGGCTCAGCACGGCGGGCTCGGCGCGCTTGATCGCGCCCAGCCGTGTGGCGTCCTCGACCGCCGACTGAGGACGCGGCGCCGGCTTGGCGGGCGCCGCCGCGACGCGCGGCGCGGGCGGCGGCGGCGTACGCCGCGGCGGCGGCGCCGACTTCGCGCTGAACGTCGGTATGTCGGCCTTGGGCTTGGCGTTGCGAAAGACGGTGCGCTGCTTGAAGACCTGCTCGGTCTGGTCGTAGACCTCGCGGATCACGCGCACGGCTTCGATGCCGGCCGACGCGAACTGCCGGTTCGCCTCGGCGATCGCGTCATCCTTCTCCGCAGAGCGGAAGCGCTCGACGCACGACCACCGGCCGCCCTCGCAAACGTGAAGCTCGTAGACGTCTTCGTCGGCCATCGACAACCGAGCGTCGTTGCTACCGATTCGCGATCCCGAAAATACTGAAACTTTCTTTCAGAATCACGCGGTTATTTAACAATCTTAGCGTGATGACCGCAAGCCCCTGGCGGCTCGACCAGGGGATTCCGCCGGCCCTGGCCGGAGGCGGTCGCCGGCCAAGCATGAGGAGCACCGCCCATGGAGAGCCATGGACGGTGCATAATCCCCAGATTTACCAGATACTTAAGCGGCGTTCTTGTCGATCTGAACGGGCGTCGGACGGCCGTCGATCTTGATCTGCCGCGGCTTCATGGCCTCGGGCACCTCGCGAACCAGATCGATCGACAGGAGCCCGTTGTCGAGACCCGCCGAGGCGACCTTGATGTGGTCGGCCAAGTCGAACCGGCGCTCGAAGGCGCGGGCCGCGATGCCGCGATGCAGGTACTGCGTCGGCGTGCCGTCGCGCTCGGTCTTGCCGGTGACGGTCAGCGAATTCGCTTGGGCCACCACCGAGAGCTCCTCGGGCTTGAACCCGGCCACCGCCATGGTCACGCGGTAGGAGTCCGGACCGGTCTTCTCGATGTTGTAGGGGGGGTATCCCGCGTCCTCGAGGCGGCCGGCATCGTCGAGCAAGTTGGCCAGACGATCGAAACCGACGGACGAGCGGAACAGGGGAGCAAAGTCGAAGCTACGCATGCCATATCCTCCTTGCGAGCAACATGGGATGACGGAAGCGTCCGCGGGACTCGCCCTCGGATACCTGGGACCACCCTCGGGCGCATCCCGCCGTCCAGCCCCGGATGGGCGCTGGACAAACCTGATGTATGACGCCGTTCGGCCGGTTCAAGGGGGACGCCGAGCCTGACCGGCGGTCCCTTTGGGGGCTTGCGCCAACCCGGCCGCTGGGCATTTCTATGGGCATGCCGTCCTTCGACATCGTCTCCAAGACCGACCTCGCCGAGGTCGACAATGCGCTCGCCGGCATCGGCCGCGAGATCGCCACCCGGTTCGATTTCAAGGGCAGCCAGTGCTCGATCGCGCGCACCGACGCGCTGATCACCGTGCTGGCCGACGACGCCCTCAAGCTCCGTCAGATGCAGGAGCTCATCAAGGTGCACTTCACGCGCCGCAAGGTGGATCCCGGCGCCCTCGACCACAAGGAGCCCGAGAAGGCGGCCGGCAACACGCTGCGCCAGGTGATCACGATCAAGCAGGGCGTCGATGCCGAGCTCGCGCGCCGCCTGGTCAAGGAGATCAAGGGCAGCAAGCTCAAGGTGCAGGCCGCGATCCAGGGCGACGAGCTCCGGGTGACCGGCAAGAAGCGCGACGACCTGCAGGCCGCCATCGCGGCCATCCGCGCGCTCAAGATCGAGCAACCGCTGCAGTTCGTGAACTTCCGCGACTGAGGGCCGCGCGCGTGCTCAAGGGTCTCGACCCGCTGCTCGGTCCCGACCTGTTGCACGCGCTGGCCAGCATGGGGCACGGCGACGAGCTGGTGATCGCCGACGCCAACTTCCCGTCCGCCGCGCTGGCCCGCCGTCTGATCGACCTGCGCGGCGTCGACGCGCCCGCGGCGGCGCGCGCAATCCTTTCGGTCTTGCCGCTCGACAGCTTCGTCGCCGAGCCCGCACTCGTGATGACGGTGGTCGACGACCCGCAGGACGTGCCGCCGGTGGTCGGCGCATTCGAGTGCCTGGTCGCGGCGGCGGCCGGGCGGCCGGTCGCGCTCGGACGCCTCGAGCGCGAGGCGTTCTACGCGCGCGCCCGCGGTGCGTTCGCCATCGTGCGCACGGGCGAGCGTCGGCTCTACGGCAACCTCATCCTGGTGAAAGGGATCGTGGCGCCGTGACGGCCTCCGGCCCGCGCGGCGATCCCGCGGTCGGGATCGATGCCCACCAGCACTACTGGCGGCTCGCGCGCGGCGACTACGGTTGGTTGACCCCTGCGCTGGCCGCGCTCCATCGCGATTTCGGTCCTGCCGATCTGGCGCCCCACTTGGCTGAGGCCGGGATCGCCGGCACTGTGCTGGTGCAGGCCGCGCCGACCGCGGCCGAGACAGACTATCTGCTGGCGCTGGCGGCGCGTGCGCCGAGCGTGCACGGCGTCGTCGGCTGGGTCGACCTCGCGGCGCCAGATGCGGCCGCGCGGCTGCGCGCGTTGCGCCCCGCCGGGCGATTGGTCGGCATCCGGCCAATGCTCCAGGACATTGCGGATGCCGGCTGGGTTCTGCAGCCGACGGTCGTCGCGGGCATCGCGGCGGCCGGCGCGCTCGGCCTCGTGTTCGACGCCCTGATTCAGCCGCGTCACCTGGAGACGGTCGCCGTGCTGGCGGCCACGCTGCCCGAGCTCAGCATCGTGATCGATCACGCGGCCAAGCCGGCGATCGCCCGCTGGCGCGTCGGCGATGACGATTTCGCCGCCTGGCGGGACGGGCTCGCGCGCCTGGCCTGCGCGCCGCGTGTGACCTGCAAGCTGTCCGGTCTGGCGACCGAGGCCGCCGCCGATTGGCGTGCCGACGACCTGGCGCCCTACGTCGAGGTGCTGCTGGCCCTCTTTGGACCCGAGCGCCTGATGTTCGGCAGCGATTGGCCAGTCGTCAACCTGGCGGGCGGTTTCGCACGCTGGCACGCCGCGGCGCGAACGCTCACCGGCGCGCTGCCCGAGGCGGCGCGCGCGGCGATCTTCGGCGGCACGGCGCGGCGGGTCTACGGCCTGGCGCCGGCGTGAGCGCCGCGATCAGCGGGTGCGTGCGCGCATCGCCAACCGCGTCGGCGGCGGCACCGCCGCGATCTCCTGGACCAGCTTGTGCTGGATCGCGTCCGAGAACGTGCGATAGCTCTCCGCGACCAGCACGAATGCGCCCGCGCCGCCGATCACCGACGCCGCGTAGTACTCCTTGAGGTTGGGCTCGTCGTTGAGGATCGCGAGGCCGTTGATCACCACGCCCGCGGCGACCAGCCGATCGCGCACCTCTTCGGGCGGCACGCCGTTGTTGTTGCTGCCGTCGCCCGAGACGTCGATCACGCGGCGGTCGCTCGTGAAGCCGCTGGTCGCGAAGAGGTTGCCGGAGTAATTGAGCGCCTCGCTGACCGAAGTCGAGCCACCGGGGATGAAGCGCGGCGTCGACGCGAGCTGATCGGCGAACAGCGCCATCGATTCCTCGTCGCTGATCATGGTCCAGGCGAGCGACTGGTGCTGTTGATCGATGCCCGACCATTCGATCAAGGTCACGGCGATCGCGCCGATCGCACCCCGCTTGATCGCACTGAGGATCTCGGGGTTGCGGAAGGCCGCGCTCAAGCCCCGCATCTGCAGGCGGAACTCGTCGGCATCGATCGATCCCGATGAGTCGACGGCGAGCACCAGCTGGAGGTCGACGGGAGTCGGCTGGTCGGCTCGACCGTCCGCTCGGGTCACGATGCATGCGAGCGCCAGGAGCACAACAGCAGTGGCAAGCCGACACGTCCTAACCATGAGCTTAGACCCCACGATTGTCCGACCGACACCGCCCCCGTCAGGAACGTTTCATCCGCGCCGATGCTTCTTGTTATGAAAAGAAATTCGCCCGTCGCTGGCTCCTCGTCGTCCGCGCACGAATCATGCCACCGGCATAGCGCGCCACCCTTGGCCTCCGATCGACGCGCGCCAGGCGCATCGGCCTCAAGCGCTCGCGCGGACCGCCTCGACCGCCGACGCGCCGCCGGCGATCGGCAGGAGAATCGTGAAAGCCGTGCCCCGACCGATCTCGGTGTCCACCGTGATCGCGCCGTGGTGCGCCGTGACGATGCCGTGCACCACCGACAGGCCGAGCCCGGTGCCGACGCCGACCTCCTTGGTCGTGAAGAACGGATCGAAGATCCGCTCGACGATGCCCGGCGGAATGCCGCTGCCGTCGTCTGCGACGACGAGGCGGCAATGGCGTCCGGGCTGCAGCCCTTCGACGATTTCGCCGGCATCGAGCGAGACTTCGTCCAGCCGCACCGTCACGGTGCCCTTGCCCGACGGCATGGCCTGGGCGGCGTTGCTGCACAGGTTCATCACCACCTGCTGGACCTGGGTCGGATCGACGTGCACGCGGCTGACCTCGCCCAGCTCGTCGACCAGATTGACGGTCGACGGCAAGGTCGCGCGCAGCAGGTGCAGGGTCTCGCGGCAGATCGCCGCCAAGTCGACCTCGACCGCCTCGCCGGTCGAGCCGCGGCTGAACGCCAGGATCTGGCCGACCAGCGCCTTGGCGCGCTTCTGCGCCGCCAGCACGCGCCCGAGGTCGAGCCGCTCGCGGCTCTCGGGCGGCAACCGGTTCATGGTCAGCTGGGTCAGCATCATCATGGGCAGCAGCACGTTGTTGAAATCGTGCGCGATGCCGCCCGCCAGGGTGCCGACCGCCTCCATCTTGAGCGCCTGACGCAAGGTCTCCTCGAGACGTTCGCGCTCGGTCTCGGCGCGCCGTTCGTCGGTGACGTCGCGGCAGATCATGACGAAATGGGTGATGCGGCCGTTGTCGTCCTTGAGCGGCGCGACCTGAGCCGCCATCGGGTACTCGCGTCCATTCTTCGCCCTGCTCGCGAGCTCGAAGCGGCGGTCCTCGCCGGTGCGCCGACAGGTGTCGATCTCGTCGAGCAGGGTCGACGACGCGCCGTCGCCGCCGATGATCGCCGGCGGCGCGCCGATCAGCTCGTTCTCCTCGTAACCGGTCAGGCGCAGCAGCGCCGGATTGGCGTACACGATCTCGGGCGTCGGCCGATCGGTCGGCGCGCTCGCGATCAGCACGCCGTCGAGCGACTGATCGACCGCCGATGTGACCAGCCGAAGCATCTCCTCGACGCGCCGGCGGCGCGTGACGTCGCGGCTGTTGACCACGATGCCTTGGACCGCCCGGTTGCCCAGGAGGTTGACGCCGATCGACTCGACGAAGACGTGGTGGCCCTCGGCGTGACGAAGCCGGTGCTCCGCTGCGGCGACGCGGTTGGGTTGCGCCGCAAGATACTTGAACACCTCGCCGAAGCGCGCCTGCTCGTCCGGATGCACGAACTCGAGCAGCGACCGGCCGACCAGCCGGTCCGGCTGATGGCCGAGGATGCGCTCGGCCGCCGGGCTCAGATAGATGACGCGGCTGGCGCCGTCGACGATCGCGATCATGTCGGTGGAGTGCTGCACCACCGAGCGGAACCATTCCTCCTGCTCCTGGAGCTCGCTCTCGCGGCGCGCCACCTCGTCGAGCATCTGGTCGAACGTGCGGGCGAGCGCGCCGAGCTCGCCCGCACGATAGGGCGCACCCACGCGCGCGGCATAATCGCCCGCCATGACGTCGCGCGCCGCCGCCACGATGCGCCGGGTCTCGCGCAGCACCAGGCGCCGGCTGGCGTACCAGGCGAATGCCGCGACCGCGACGATCGCGAGCAGGATCTCGCCCAGCAGGGGCGAGACGCCGAGCACCACCACGACGACGATCACGGCGAGCAGGCCCGCGAGGCTGCCCGGCGTGCGCCAGCCCTTGCGCAGGCTCAGCACGGTGAAACGCCGCTCCATGATCGACAATCTAATGCGTTCCGGCGGCGCCCGGCACCCCCGCGAAGATGGCGCGGGACGGCGTGAGAGGGTTCGCGAGCGGACCGCGCGGGCGCAACGCGCGAGCCGCCCCAAGGTTGCAAGCGCAAGCGCCACGTTTCCTGGGTAGCCGTACCCTAGATCTTGTATGCTGCGTGTCGCGGCACCCCACACCCCGAGGGACAATGGAACCAGCCCGCCTGTTCGATTCGCCGCCGCCGTCGTCGCCGCGCGCGATGCTCAAGCAGGTCTTCGGCTACGACGCGTTTCGCGGTCATCAGGCGGCGGTGATCGATCACGTGGTCGCCGGCGGCGACGCGCTCGTCCTGATGCCGACGGGCAGCGGCAAATCGATCTGCTATCAGGTTCCGGCGCTGTGCCGGCCGGGCACCGGCATCGTCGTCTCGCCGCTGATCGCGCTGATGCAGAACCAGGTGTCGGCGCTGCGCCAGCTCGGCGTGCGCGCCGCCGCGCTGCACTCCAACCTGCACTGGACCGACATCGAGGAGACCCGCGGGCAGCTGCTCGCGGGCGCGCTCGACCTGCTCTATGTCGCGCCCGAGCGGCTGACCATGCCGGACTTCCTCGACCTCCTGACGCGCTGCCGTCTCGCGCTGTTCGCGATCGATGAGGCCCATTGCGTCTCGCAATGGGGTCACGATTTCCGGCCCGACTATCGCCAGCTCGCGGTGCTGCACGAGCGCTTCCCCGACGTCCCGCGGATCGCCCTGACCGCGACCGCGGATGCGCCGACGCGGCGCGACATCCAGCGTCAGCTCGGCCTCGACGACGCCCGCGTGTTCGTCGCCGGGTTCGACCGGCCGAACATCACCTACCGCGTCGTGCTCAAGGCCGAGCCGCGCGCCCAGCTCGCCGCGCTGATCGCCGCCCATGCGGGCGACGCCGGCATCGTCTACTGCATGACGCGCCGCAAGGTCGAAGAGACCGCCGCGTGGCTGGCCGCCCGCGGCGTCGCCGCCCTGCCCTACCATGCCGGCCTCGACCCCGGCACGCGAGCCGCCAACCAAGCGCGCTTCCTCGGCGAGGAAGGCCTCGTGATGGTCGCGACCATCGCGTTCGGCATGGGCATCGACAAGTCCAACGTGCGCTTCGTCGCGCATCTCGACCTGCCCAAGAGCCTGGAGGCTTACTACCAGGAGACCGGCCGCGCGGGGCGCGACGGGCTGCCGGCGACCGCCTGGATGACTTACGGCCTCGCGGACGTCGTGCTGCTGCGCCAGCTGCTCGAAGCCTCGTCGGCCGACGACGAGCGCAAGCAGGTCGAACGCGCCAAGCTGTCGGCGATGCTGGGCTATTGCGAAACCGCGCGCTGCCGGCGCCAGGTGCTGCTGCACTATTTCGGCGAGACCCTGGCCGCGCCCTGCGGCAATTGCGACACCTGCCTGGAGCCGGTCGCCACCTGGGACGCCACGACCGCGGCACGGATGGCTCTGTCGGCGGTCTATCGCACCGGTCAGCGCTTCGGCACCGAGCATCTGATCGACGTGTTGCGCGGCACCGCGACCGAGAAGGTCGCGCGCCACGGCCATGACCAGATCAAGACCTACGGGGTCGGCGTCGACGTCGCCAAACGCGACTGGCAGTCGGTGTTCCGCCAGCTGATCGCGCACGGCTATCTCGGAGTCGACAGCGACGGCCACGGCGGCCTGTTCCTGGCCGACGCCGCGCGCGACGTGCTCGCCGGCACGCGCCCGATCGAGCTGAGACGCGACGCCGGCCCGGCACGTCCGGCCGCGCGGCGGTCGACAGCGGCGCCGGACGAGCCGGCGCCGCTCGGCGACGGCGATCAGGCGGTGTTCCGAGCCCTCAAGGATCTGCGGCTCAGCCTCGCGCGCGCGCAAGGCATGCCGCCCTACGTGATCTTCCACGACTCGACCTTGCGCGCCATGGTCGAGCGGCGTCCGCGCGATCTCGCGGCACTCGCCGAGATTCCCGGCGTCGGACGCTCCAAGCTCGAGCGGTACGGCGAACAGTTCCTGGCCGCCATGCGCGACGCCGGCCGATAGTGGCGGCGGCAGGCGATCCCGAGCCTAGGCGGGCGCGGCTCCGACGGCCGGATCGTCCTCGACGCACACCCGATTGCGCCCGCTCTCTTTCGCCTTGTAGAGCGCCTGGTCGGCACGCCCGATGATCTGCTCGACCGCGGACCGTTTGACGTAGGTGCTGAGGCCGATGCTGATCGTGAAGGACAGCGCGCCCTGCTCGGTCGGCAGCGCGATCTCGGTGACCGCCTCGCGCAGCCGCTCGGCGACCTTGAGCGCGCCGACGCGGTCGGTGTGGGTCAGCGTGACGATGAATTCCTCGCCGCCGTAGCGCGCGACGATGTCGGTCGGCCGCGTGGTGTTCTTGCAGGCCTCGGCCATCGCCTGAATCGCGTGGTCGCCGACCTGGTGACCGTAAGTGTCGTTGACGCGCTTGAAGTGGTCGATGTCGATCATCAACAGCGAGTAGGTCGTGTTGTAGCGGTCGGCGCGACGCTGCTCGCGCGCCATCAGCTCCATGAAATGCCGGCGGTTGAACGTGCCGGTGAGCGGGTCGGTGGTCGCCAGCCGGCGCAGCACCTCGGACGAACGATTGATGCGGTAGATCAGGAAGCAGGTCGAGTAGAGCACCAGCGTGACGACGCCACGATTGATGGCAAAGTTGAGGAAGTCGACCTCGTCGAGCTCCGACACGCCGGACAAGGCGCTGAGCGCCGTGCAGACGGCGCAGAAGATGATGAAAACGGATGGGCTCTGGACGCCATAGAACAAGCCGGCGACGGGGATGTAGAGCGCGGCGGCGAGGAAGGTCGCCGATGTCAAGGAATCGACATAGTAAATCGCCGCGCAGAGGATCACCGCTGCGATCAGCTTCTCGCGAACGCCGAACCTCGCCCAGAACCCGTCAGACAGCATTGGAAGGTTTACAAATTTGCCCGAGCCTCGCCAAAAATATATCGGACCCTTTAAGAATTGCCTACGAGGTTAGGGGACGGACGGCACAGCCCGACCGCGCCGGCGCCAGGCCCGCCCCTCAGCGCAGCGCGTTGTGGATGAGGAAGTCCGCGAAATCGGCCGGCTTGAGCTTGATGACCTTGAGCTCGTCCACGCGGGCCATCGCGCGCGCGATCATGATGTGGTTCTCGATCTGCTCCGGGGTCAGCCGGAAGATGCCTCGGGTCCCCTTGATCTTGGGGTAGTAGGCCGGGTCGATCATCTTGTTCTTGGCGGCCAGCCGGTCGATCGCCGCCGCCTCGGTAAGCCCGCCGGCGTCCTGCTTCTTGATCAGCGTCCAGTCGGTCTCGCCGGCCCAGCCGGCCTCGATCAGCGGCTTGAGGGGCTCGTCGGCGACGCCGACCTTGAAGACGTTCTTGCCGACCCCGACGTCGGACGCCCACTTGCTCAGCTTCGCGCTGCGCGCGACGTAGATCAGGCCCATCGAGATCCTCCCGGGCGCCAATCTTGCGGGGGTCCCGATTGACCCGCAAGATCGACCGATGCGCGCACGGACGGCCACCCGCAACCTGATCACCGACGTCGACGGCCTCCTGGTCGGCAATGCCGGGGACGACGCGTTGATGACCGGCGTCACCGTCGTGCTGCCCGAGGCGCCGGCGGTCGCGTCGGTCGACGTGCGCGGCGGCGCGCCCGGCACGCGCGAGACCGACCTGCTCGATCCCAGCGCGCGCGTCGATCGCATCGACGCCGTCGTGCTGAGCGGCGGCTCGGCGTTCGGGCTCGACGCTGCCGCCGGCGCGATGGCCTGGCTCGCCGAGCGCGGGCGGGGCGTCGCGGTCGGCGATGCCGTCGTGCCGATCGTCCCGGCGGCGATCCTGTTCGATTTGCGCGGCGGCATCGCGCGCCGCTGGGGCGACACGCCACCCTATCGCGCGCTGGCGCGCCGTGCCGTCGAGACGGCGGCGCAGGATTTTCCGCTCGGCAATGTCGGGGCCGGGCTCGGCGCCAAGGCGGGGCGGCTCAAAGGCGGCCTCGGCAGCGCCTCGGCGATCACGCCGACGGGCGAGACGGTGGGCGCGCTGGTCGCCGCCAATCCGTGGGGCTCGGTCGTGATGCCGGGCTCGCCCTGCTTCTGCGCGTGGGCTCTCGAACAGCACGGCGAGCTCGGCGGTCAGCCACGCCCCGACACCGCCACCATCGACCTTGCCGATCTGTCGGATTGCGCACCGGTGCGCATCGACACCAACACGACGATCGCGGTGGTCGCGACCGACGCCAGCCTCACGAAGGCCGACTGCCGCCGTCTCGCCATCATGGCGCAGGCCGGGCTGGCGCGCGCGATCCGGCCGGTCCACACGCTGTTCGACGGCGACACCGTGTTCGCGCTCGCCACGGCACGGCGCGGCGCGGTCGATCCCGCCGGATTGGTGCAGCTGGGCGCGCTCGCGGCGGATTGCCTGGCGCGCGCGGTGGCACGCGCGGTATTCGAAGCGCGCTCCGCCGGCGGCTTCGTGGGTTATCAAGAGCGCTACGGGCATCTGCTGGCAACGCCGGCGCGAGGGAGGACCTGACGTGAAAGCATCGCTGTTCTACCTGCCCACGATCGCCAGCCGCGCCGAGATCGAGCAGGGCATGGCCGGCATGCGCGGCGACTACTACCAACGCATGCTGG
>DATJNS010000565.1:0-12338 GCA_035507915.1 Candidatus Sulfotelmatobacter sp. | reverse complement strand
ATTCCGGGTTCGCGTTCAGACCGCTCGACAGGTTGCCCGGGAACACGCCGTTGACCCACCGGAAGATGATGTCGCCGTCAGCGCCCGAGCCCTGGCCGTACGCGGGGCCGTAATCATACGGCGCGCCGAAGAACAGCTGGTCGCCGGCACCGTCCTGGTCGCCCATCTCGACGCGGCCCCAGCTTCCCTGCAGGAAGATGTTGGCTTCGTCGATGTAGTTCTGCGCCGAGGTGCTGGTGGTGGTCTGGGTCGCGATGCCGGTGGAGCCACCTGCGTTGACCGCCGCGGTGGTCAACATGTAAACCGCCGGATCGGCCTCGACCTCCACGTACATGCCGTAGACCAAGCCGTTGTCGGCCTTGCCGGTGGCGGTGACGTGGATTTCGGTGTCGGTCACGAACTGCTCACCCAGGCCCTTGGCCGATTTCGGAGCCGCCGCCCGGACCGCGTTGGTCGAACCCGCGAGCACCGAGGTCTCGTTCGAGTTGCTCGAAATGCCGCCGCGGAAGTTGGCGAAACCGTCGATGCGGACGGTAAACGGCGAGTCGGTCGTCAGCTGCTGCGCATTGGCACCTTGGGTCAGTGCCACGGCGCCGACCAGAGCTGTGCTGGCCAATAACAGTTTTCTCATGCTTGCCCCTTCACTCTTTTGAACTCTGGTCCCAAACGCACCGGGCGACGAATGAATCGGTAGGCGCACGTCGCCACCCGCCCCCAGGATCGATAGGATAAAATCCAATCCAAGTTCAATGCGCAAGCGCCCAAAGACCGATCTGTGCGCGTTTCCGCGCCACTGTGGCCGCTGGGACACACAAAGCGCGACGCAGATGCTCGTGATATTACAGCTAGATAGATGTGGCCGTTTATCTGCCGTGTGAGACGGCTGGCCGGACGCTACGACATCGTAACGATGCCCTTGACGGGTCCCTTGACGGGATCGTCGCGAAACCCGGGCTGGGACGGGAAGCCGCCGCGCCGGTAGCCATAGCCCGCCTGAAAGGTTTCCAAGGCGGCGCGGAAGCCAGGATCGGCCAGCCGGTGGCGCACGTCGGCGGCCAGCGCGTGGAGCCGGCCCTCGAGCGCCGCGCGGTCATGCGCCGGCGGCAACCGGCGGCGGTAAAGCGGGGCCGCGGTCGCGCCGGCCTCGAACAGCAGCGTGACGACGTCGAGCCCGAGCGGCTCGTTCACCCCGACCGCCAGATGGATCGACGAGTCGCCCGTCGCCAGCGCATCGTGGTACTGGCCGCGCGGCAAGTAGAGGATGTCGCCCGGCTGCAGGTCGACCGTCATCAGGACGTCGCCCTTGGCGCGCTGGTGATGGGCCTGGCCGAGCGCCTTCCAGGTCGGATGATCGACCGGCTGATCGGCCCGGCCACGATAGACCGTCCAGCGCTTGGCGCCGGCGATGTGCACCGCGAACACGTCATGGGTGTCGAAATGCGACGGGAACGCCTGGCGCTCGCGCCATGAGCAATAGAGATTGATCTGGACCTTGGCGCCGAACGCGCGCTCGAGCAGGTCGGCAATCCCGCGCAGGCCCGGCGTCAGCGTATCGATGTCGTTCAGCAGCACCGACGCGCCTTGCCGGATCAGCGCCCGCACGCGTGCCGGCTGCGGACGCCAGGCGTCGCGGGCGGCGCGGTCGTGCCCGCGCTGGCAATAGCGCTCGGGCGGAATCATCTGGCAATCGAGCGCCAGCTGCAGCGACTGGCTCGACCAGATCGCCGTCATGTCGAGGAGACGGTTGAGGATGTCCCACGACATCACGCCGGCGAACTTGTCGGCGGCTCCTTGAATGTGCAGCGGCGCCTGGTCGAGATAATCGCGCCGGAACCGCTCGACCGTGACAGGCGCGAGGAAATCCGCGAAGCTGTCGGCGTCTTTGGTGCGACTCATGGCCGACACTCTATCCTCCGATTCGGCGTCGCCAGCAAGCGCGGCGCGCTCCGATGCCGCCGTAGCGGCCGGGCTCGCCGCGGTGACGGCGCGGATCGCCGCTGCCGCGCAGGCTGCCGGGCGGGATCCCGCTGCCGTCCGTCTGGTCGCGGTGACGAAAACGCTGCCGGTGCCGCCGATCGTCGCTGCGCTCGCAGCCGGCCATCGGCTGTTCGGCGAGAACCGCGTCCAGGAGGCGCAGGCCAAGTGGCCGGCGTTGCGCGCCGCCTATCCGGACCTCGCGCTGCACCTGATCGGGCCGTTGCAAACCAACAAGGCGCGCGAGGCGGTCGCGTTGTTCGACGCGATCGAAACCGTCGATCGCGAGCATCTTGCGGCGACGCTCGCGCGCGAGATGACGCGGCTCGAACGGCGACCGCGCTGCCTGGTCCAGGTCAACACCGGCGAGGAGCCGCAGAAGGCGGGTGTCGCGCCGACCGACGCCGACGCCTTCATCGCGCGCTGCCGCGACGTGCACGGCCTGCCGATCGCCGGTCTGATGTGCATCCCGCCGGTCGGCGACGATCCCGCCCTGCATTTCGCCCTGCTGCGCACGATCGCGGAGCGCCACGGCCTCGCCGAGCTGAGCATGGGGATGAGCGCCGATTTCGAGGTCGCGATCCGCTACGGCGCGACCCTCGTGCGGGTCGGCACGGCGATCTTCGGCGCGCGCGGGTGAGCTGAGCGCCGACGCTCGCGGCGCTGCGCCCCTGCCGTTCTTTGGTTTGACGCTCGCGGGGCTGCACCCCTGCCGCTTTCCTTTAAGCGTGCCGCTCGCGGGGCTGCGCCCCTGCCGCGGCTGCGTCAGAGGCTGTGGTCGACCTGATCGCCGCTGCGGCGGCTCTTCATCAGCGCGTCGTATTTGTCGAGCGCACGCATCATCGCGTCGGGGATCTGTGCCGGCGGCACGATCTGGCTCGGCGCCAAGCCGGTCGTGTTGACGTTCGGCGGCATCGTGGCGGCGGCCGATGGCGCGGCGGCGGGGGCGGCGGTTGCGCCCGCGGCCGGCGCGGTGGCGGAGGCCTTGATGGCGGCCGGGGGGGTGACGGTCATCGTCGGCAGTGTGGCGCGCTCGCTGGTCGTGAGCGCGAGCGGTTGCGGCCCGACATTGGCCTGGGTGATCGCGACCGGCATGCGCGGCACCATGTTGTTGGTGCGCGCCGGGATCGGGAAGAAACCGTCCCCCGGACGGCCGATCGCCGCCGCGCTGTCGCTCGCGCGCGGCGCGGCCGTGCCGCCCGTCGCGAGGCTCGCCGCGGCTGCCGGCGAGCCGGCAAGCGCTGCCGCGCCAAGCGTCGCCGGACTGCCGGCCGCCGGCGTGGTGGCCGCCGCCTGCAGGTTCTCGGTGGCGGCGGCGGCGGTCATCGCGGGCCCGACCGGCGTGATCATGCCGGCGCTCGGCAGATGCGAGATCGCGGAAAGGCCGGTGAGGCCGGCCGGCGTTGCCGGCATCGCGGGAATGGCGCCGCCGCTGCCGGTCCCCCCCGTCGGGCCGGCGGCTGGGGCGCTCAGCGGGCTGGCCGAAAGGCCGGCCGTCGGGCCGATCAGCGGGCTTTTGGAACCGCCGATCGTCGGCGGCAGGGGCATCACCGTCACGGCGTTGGTGGGTGCCGCGGCCGGCGCGCCGGGAGTCGCGCCCGGTGTGTCGGCGGCGGCGGTGGCTGACTGGTCGGGCGGCAGCGCCGCGTATTGCTTCTGCGTGCTGGCGTCCGTGGCGGCCGGATAATCGACCATCTTGGCGCCCGCCGGCAGGGAGGTCGGGTCGATCGGATCGGCGCCGCCGCTGTAGTAGGCCAGCTGCTCGCTGGCGGTGTTTTTCTTGGCCTGGGCGACCTGCATGTCATGCAGGCTGTCGCCCTTGATCATCGCGATGGCCGTGCCGCCGGCATCGTGGCCGGTGGTGTCCTCGATGGCGTTGTTGGCGGCGGCGCCGATCGCCCCGATCACGCCCATGCCGTAGATCGTGCCACCGATCAGGCGCGCGCCCTGGCTGATCGTATCGCCGGTGAGCTCACGGTAGATCGATCCGATGATCGGCAGCTGCTGGAGCGGGTTGATGCTGTCGACGAGATCCTTGAATTTCGGGCCGTCCTTGCCGAACAACCCGTTCGGATCCGGCGCCGGTTGGCGCGCCATCATGGTGGCGCCGTTCTCGCCTTGGATCCAAATGTAATCCGTCATCGCCGCCGGGGAGGTGCAAGCCGGGTGCCAGGCTACAGGCGCGCGAATCCACGCATTTTGGGCTTCTGTGCAGGAGACGACCGGCATATTTTGCCGCCTACCAGGCACGAGTCGCCTGAACCATTGCCGCCTTCGTGTGAGCGCCTCTCCTTCCCCGTCATCCCGGCGTCGCCGGCTGCTTCTGATCGACCCCGAGCCCAGCTTCCGCCGCATCCTGCGCGAGCAGGTCGAGCCCGGCGGCGCGTGGCAGGCCGAGGAGGCCGCCGACCTCGCGGCGCTCGACGCGGCCGTCGGGGCCGCCGCGCCCGATCTGATCGTCGCTTCGGTCAGCGGCCGGCCGGCGCGCGCGGCGCTGGTGCGATGGCGCCGGGCCGCGCCGACCGTCCCGTTGGTCGCCCTGGTGCGCGCCGGTGCGCGCGAGGTCGCGGGGGCCAGCGCCACGGTTCCCAAGCCGGTCCGGTTGTCGACGTTGCTGGCGGTGATCGACGATCTCGTCGGGCGCACCCACGCGCCGACCGAACCGGTCGGCGCCAACGGCGGCGGCGCGGCGCGCCACATCGGCCCTTATCGCTTCGACGCCGCCGCCAAGCGCCTGATCGAGCACCCGGGCGCGCGCACCATCCGGTTGACCGAGAAGGAAGCCGCGATGCTCGAGCTGCTGTGGCACGCGGCGGGCACGGTCGTGCCGCGCGACGCGCTGCTCGCCCAGGTCTGGGGCTATCAGGCCGGCATCAGCACCCACACGCTGGAGACCCACGTCTATCGGCTGCGGCGCAAGATCGAGCGCGACCCGGCGCGCGCCGAGATCCTGCTGACCGAGCTCGGCGGCTATCGCCTGGTCCGCTGAGGCGGCTGGCGGCCGCGCCCGCGGACCCGCTCGGCTAGTCGCCGGGCGTCGGCACGCGCGTCGCGCGCAACGGCGCGGTGGTCGACGGCGGCATGTCGGTGTGACCCTTGAGCTTCAAGGGCTTCAGGATCGGCCCGACACCCTCGGGCCGGGGGCTCAGGCGCGGCGCGCTCGAGGTCGGCTCGGCCTTGATGAAGTGCTTGGACGACTCCTCGAGCGGCGCCGGCGCCGCCGGCTGCGCCATCTGGGTGGTGGGCACGATCGGCGTGTCCATGTTGATGATCCGGTCGGTCGCGCCGGCCGGGGTCACCATGCCCGCGAGACCGGCTGCGACGAGGAAGAAGCGCCAGCGCATGGCGGTCACCATCGCGCCGTCCGGTTAAAATTTTTCCAGTAGCCGGCCGAAGCCCGGAATCTTGTCCGCGATGCCGTGCTGGCGCAGCGCGTACCAATAGGTCGCGGTGTTGATGGCGATCACCGGCTTGGCGAGCCAGCGCTCGGCCTCGGCAGCCAGCCGCGCCATCGCGAGATTGGTCCCTACCTGGATGATGGCGTCGACGTCGGGTCCGTCGAGCTCCTGGATCGTACGGCGCAGCTGGTCGGTCGAGACGTGGGCGATCGCGGTCGGACTCGCGCACTTGAAGCCGAACAGCCGTTTCACCTCGAAGCCGGTGTCGGTGAAGAACTTGTGCACGTTGGCGTCGCCTACCGGCATGTAGGGCGTGATGACGGCGATCCGCCGGATGCCGCCATAGGCCCGGAGCGCGGCCTGGCTCGCGTCCGAGCCCATCGCCACGCGCTTGCCGGAGCGCTGCTCGAGGCGTTGCTGCAGCTGCTTGGAGCCTTCGAGTCCGTCCCAGAAGGTCTCGGCCGACATGCCCATCACGACGTAATCGGGCTCGCAGGTCATCACGACGTCGACCGCGTCCATCAGCGCGGCGCGGATGGCGTCCATCATCGTCAGGAAGTCGCGGTCGTCCTTCACCGTCATGTTGGGGATGAAGATGCGGCTGAAATGGTTGGTCACGCCGGCCGGCCGCATGTCGTCGAACTCGGGCTGCACCGTCGTGTTGGTGGACGGCGCGAGCACGGCGAACTTGGCGCGCCAACCGAGCGAATCGACCATGACCGACCTCTTTGCGTCGCAGACCGCCATCGTGCCGTCGGGGCGCCCGAGTCGGCAACCTTCGTGGTGACGCTGTGCTAAGTTGACCCCCGCGATGGCGGCACGATCACGAGCAGGCGGCGATCCGGCGCGCGCGCTCCTCGACGAGGCGCGACGCGCGCTCGCGGCGGGCAAGCCGCACCAGGCGAGCGCGGCGGCGCGGCGCCTCGTCAAGCTCAAGCCGCGCGACCGCGACGCGCTGAACATGGGCGCGTGGATCACCCACCAGGCGGGCGACGCCCGCGGCGCGGCGCGCCTGCTCGAGCAATCGCTGGCGCTCGATCCCGACCAGGTCGAGGCGCTCAGCAACCTGGCGAGCCTCTATCAGGCCGAGGGGCGCTCGGAGGACGCGCTGGCGCTGCTCGACCGCGCGCTGGCGCGCGCCGACGCCGTCGCGAGCCTGCACTACAACCGCGGCAACGCGCTGAAGGCGCTCGGTCGGCTCGCCGCGGCCGAACAGGCGTTCCGCGCCGCGATCGCACGACAGCCCGACGTGCCGGCGTTCCACGGCAACCTGGCGAACACGCTGGTCGGGCTCGAACGGCTAGAGGACGCGGTCGAAGCCTATCGCGCGAGCCTGGCGTTGCGCGCCGACCACGCCGAGACACAGCGCCACCTCGCGACCACGCTGCGCGCGCTGCGCCGGTTCGACGAGGCCGGCGACGCGCTGCGCATCGCGCGCGCGCTCGATCCGCGGAACGCCGAAACCGAACGCACGCTCGGCCTGCTGCTGGCCGACCGCGGCGATTTCGCGGGCGCCGCCGAGGCCCAACAACGCGCCATCGCGCTCGATCCGTCCGATGCCGACGCGCACAACGAGCTGGGTCTGCTGCGCCAGCGCGCCTCGCGCCTGTCGGACGCCGCGGCCTGCTTCGAGGCGGCGATCGCCGCCGCGCCGGACAAGCCGGGCGGCTATCTCAATCTGGGCGGCGTGCTGAGCCAGCAGGGCCGGCACGCCGAGGCGCTCGCCGCGCTGGAGCGCGCCGTCGCGCTGGCACCCGACGACGCGAACGCCGGATCGGGGCTGGTGTTCGCGCTGCACTACCAGCCCGAGGTCGCGCCGCAGGAGATCGCGCGCCGTCACGTCGCGTGGGCCGAACGCCACATGGACGCGCTCGGCGCCGGCGCGTCGCATGCCAACGTCCCCGATCCGTCGCGGCGTCTGCGCGTCGGCTACGTATCGCCCGATTTTCGCTGGCACGCGGTCAGCGATTTCCTATTGCCGCTGTTGGCGCATCACGACCGTACACAGGTCGAGATCGCATGCTACGCCGAGGTGGTGCGGCGCGACGCGCGCACCGACGAATTCGAGGCGCTGGCCGATCGCTGGCGCGTCACCGCGGGGCTCGGCAACGAGCGGGTCGCCGCCCAGATCCGCGACGACGGCATCGACATCCTGGTCGATCTCGCGGGTCACACGCTCGGCAACCGCCTCGCCGTGTTCGCGCGCAAGCCGGCGCCGCTGCAGCTGACCTGGCTCGGCTATCCCGGCACCACGGGCATGGCGGCGATCGACTATCGTCTGACCGACGCGGTCGCGGACCCGTCGCCCGCGGCCGATGCGCTTCATCGCGAGCGGCTGCTGCGGCTGCCCCACGGCTTCCTGACCTACCGGCCGCGCCACCCGCCGCCCGACGTCGCGCCGGCGCCGTCGTCGACCGGCGGCGGCGTGACCTTCGGCTCGTTCAACAATCTCGCCAAGCTCAACGAACGCGTGATCGCGTGTTGGGCGCGCATTCTCGCCGCGGTTCCCGACAGCCGCCTGCTGCTCAAGTCCCACCAGCTCGCCGATGCGCCGACGCGCGCGCTGTTCCACGATCGGTTGGTTGCCGCCGGGATCGCGTCCGCGCGCGCGCGGCTCGAACCCAGCATCGCCGATTGGACGGCGCACATGGCGGTGTACGGCGAGGTCGACGTGGCGCTCGACCCGTTCCCCTACAACGGCACGACCACGACCTGTGAGGCGCTGTGGATGGGCGTGCCGGTGGTCGCGCTCGCCGGCGATCGCCATGCCGGCCGAGTCGGCGCGAGCCTGCTGACCGAGATCGGTCTCGACGATCTGATCGCCGCCGACGAGCACGCTTATGCCGCCATCGCGGTCGCGTTGGCGCGCGACCAGACGCGCCTGGCGGCGCTGCGCGCAGAGCTGCGGTCCCGCTGCGTGGCGACGCTCGGCGACGGCGCGCGGTTCGCGCGCGACGTCGAATCGGCCTATCGCGCGATCTGGACGGCGTGGTGCGCGCGGCGCGCCGACGCCGCCGATCAGTCGTAGGCCGCGCGCGCCTTGGCGCGCGCCTGGGCGTTGCGCGCCCAATAGCGGTTGAGGCTCGTCGCCTGGTAGCCGGCGTAGCGGTGCAGCCCTTCGAGGAACTGGATCTCGATCGGCGTCAGGTCGGGATGCCACAGGTCGATGATCAGGACGATGCGCGGCTCGGACGTGAAGTTCCAGGATTCGTGCTCGAGGTGATCGTCGAACACGATGCAGCGGCCCTCCTGCCACTTGAGCGGTTGGCCGCCGACCTTGAGCCCGCAGTCGCCCTCGGGGACCTGGATGCCGAGATGACAGCGCAGCCGCATGTTGGTCGGCCCGAGATGCGCCTTGATGTGCGTGCCGGGATTGGTCTTCGAGACGTACATCAGGCCCGCGAGCGTGCGCACCGTCGCCTGGCTCTCGATGATGCGCGTGATGATCGGGCAGCGCGCGCAGTTCTCGGCGTTCTTGCGGCCGCGCTCGTAGAGCAGCAGCACGTCCCAGCCCTCGGTGCCCGCCATGCCCTCGGCCTCCGGCTGGAACACCGAGGCGGCCAGCTCGTGGACCTCGCGGCGGATGTCCTCGAAGGCAGCCTCGAGCGCATGGACCGCGGGAAAGCGCTGGGGATCGTGCACCGCGCGCGCGGTCAGACCGGGATACATGGTCATGCGCGGATCGTTCTGATTGGTGAGGAAGCTGCTGATGAACTCGTTCATGCGCCGCTGGGCGGCCGCGTCGGGCGGCGGCGGCGCGGCTTGTGTCGTCACGCCGGCGGGTGCGCCGCGCGGATCGAGCGGCGGCGGCACGCGCGGCGCCAGCGCCGGCTGCAGCGCGAGCGCCTGGCGCATGTGGGCGAGCGCCTCGTCGCGTCGGCCGGCGCCGTCGAGCGCGATCGCGAGGTTGAAGTGCGCGATCGCGTGGTTGGGCAGATCGCGCAGCAGCGCCTGGAGCGCGTCGATCGCCTCGGCGTGGCGGCCGAGCACTTCCTGCATGGCCGCGAGATTGAGGCGGGCGTCCGGGTTGGTCGGCGCCAGCGCGACCGCGCGCTCGTGATGGGCGAGCGCCTCCTGATGGCGGCCGAGCTCTTGCAGCACCGAGCCCAGGTGGTTGTGCGCCTCGGCGAAGTCGGGCGCGCGCGCGACCGCGCGCTGCAGCAGGCCGAGGCCCTCGTCGAGCCCGCCCTGCTGCGCGATCGCGAGGCCGAGAAAGCACAGCGCGCGGGCGTGCTCGGGATCGCGCGCGAGCGCCGCGCGATAGCGTTCGGCCGCATCGGCGAGCCGGTTCTGCGCGTGCAGCGCCGTGCCCTCCTCGACCAGGCGGTCGGCGTCGGCGAGGCCGGTCGTGGCGGTCATCGCGCGCGACGCGGTCAGTCGACGATGAAGAGCTTGGCGCCGGTCGCGGTGGCCGAACGGTGCGAGCTGCGTCCGTTCGACACCTGGTAGCTCATGCCGGGCTTGAGGGTGACGGCGCCGCCGCCCTCGAGCTCGGTCACCAGCTCGCCCTCCAGCACCAGCAGGATGTGGCCGCGCTGGCACCAGTGATCCGCGCGGTAGCCCGGCGAGTACTCGACCATGCGCACGCGCAGGTCGCCGATGTCGAGCGTGCGCCAGGTCGCGGTGCCGGTCTCGCCGGGGAAATGCGTCGCCGGCACGGTCGACCAGTCGGTCGTGGTGAAGGGAAACGACGGGATCTCCATGGACGGCTCCTGGGTGCGCCGCGGGCGCGGGCGAGCCGCGGCGACGGCGGGTCCCGAGTCTAGCACGCCGCGGCTACAGCATCGCCAGCGGCGTCTCGCCGGCGGGCGGCGCGAAGGCGCGGTCGAGCGCGGCCAGATCGTCGCGCGTGAGCCTGAGGTCGAGCGCGGCCAGGTTGTCGCGAACGTGCTCGGGCGTCGCCGCTTTCGGGATCGCGATCACGTCGTCGCGCTGCAGCACCCAGGCGAGCGCCACCTGCAGCGGCTTGGCGTCGTGGCGCCGGGCGATCTCGCGCAGCGCCGGCTTGGCGGCGAGCCGCCCCTGCTCGAGCGGCGAGTACGCCATCACGGGCATCTTGTGGCGGCGACACCACGGCAGCAGGCTCCACTCGATGCCGCGGCGCGTCAGGTTGTAGAGCACCTGATTGGTCGCGCAGGCCGCGCCGCCCGCGAGCTCGCGCAGCTCTGCCATGTCGGCGGTGTCGAAGTTGCTGACGCCCCAGTGGCGGATCTTGCCGGCGCGGACGAGCGCCTCGAATGCCTCGAGCGTCTCGGCGAGCGGCACGTCGCCGCGCCAATGCAGGAGATAGAGGTCGATCACGTCGGTCTCGAGGCGCCTCAGGCTGCGCTCGCACGCCGCGACGGCGCCGCGGCGCGAGGCGTTGTGCGGATAGACCTTGCTGACCAGGAACACCTGGTCGCGATGTCCCTTGGTCGCCTCGGCGACGATCGCCTCGGCGCCGCCGTCGGCATACATCTCGGCGGTGTCGATCAGGCGCATGCCGAGCTCGAGCCCGAGCCGCAGCGCCGCGACCTCGTCGGCGCGGCGGCGCGCGATCTCGCCCATGTGCCAGGTGCCGAGGCCGAGCGCCGGTACTTGCTCGCCCGACGGCAGCCGAACCGTCCTCATGGTTTCGCGTCTACGCGGTGGCGCCGCCGTCGACCGGCAGCGCGGCGCCGGTGACGTACGACGCCTCGTCGGAGATCAGGAACAAGGCGGCGTTGGCGATCTCGTCGGGACGCGCCGGGCGGCCGAGCGGGATCTGGCTGCCGCGGCGCGCCACCAGCGCTTCGACGTCGAGCCCCGGCGGGCGCTGCTGATCGGGGCGCGCCACGAACACGCGCAGCATCGGCGTGTCGACCGGTCCCGGGCACACCGCGTTGACGCGGATCTTGTCGACGGCGAGCCGCTTGGCGAGCGAGCGCACGAAGCCGATCACGCCGAACTTCGCCATCGAGTAGACCGGGCTGTTGGGCGAGCCGACCAGACCGGAGGTCGACGCGGTGTAGAGCAGGCTGCCGCCGCGGCGCGCGCGCAGCTCGGGGATCGCGGCTTCGGTGGTGACCATCACGGAGCGCAGATTGAGGTCGAGCGCGAGCTCGACCTCGGCCATGTCGACGCCCTCGACCGATGCCGGACCCGGATGCCCGACATGGTTCCAGACGAAGTCGAGCGCGCCGAACGCTTTCGTCGTCTCGCGCACGATCGCCCGCGCGAAGCCGTCGTCGCGTAGATCGCCGGCGAGCGCGAGCGCGCGGCCGCCGGCGTCGGTGATCGCATGCGCGACCGCCTCGACTCCCGCGCGGTCGATATCGACCACGGCGACCGCCGCGCCTTCGCGCGCGAAGCGCAGCGCGCCGGCGCGTCCCATGCCGGACGCCGCCGCCGTCACGATGCCGATCTTGTTGTCGAGCCGCATCGGTTCCTCCCTGCCGAGACCGTCGTCAGCCTTTCGCGAAAATTTCCGGACGGCAAGCGCAGGGTATCGCGACGCCATGCGTGAAATACCCGACAAAGATCGCGGAAAGATGCCTCAGCATGTGCAAGACATTGGTCCTTAGCGTGTTCCTGCTCGCGTCGGCGTTGGTCGGTTTGAGCGCCTGCGCCGACAACAAGATGCCGCCCAACAGCCCGTCGGGCGGCATCGGCAGCCCGACCGGTCCGGCGGTCGGGCCGGCGTACCAAGGCGTTCCAGGCTAGCCGACGCCGCGCAACCACTCGACGCGAAACGGTTGGGATCCCGTCGGCGCTGGCTGTCGACGTTGCACCTGTCTCGTGCGCCCTGATGCGCGAGGCACGACACCGGCCCGCCGTTCAGGCAACGGCGGGATCCCTCTTTTCGCCGTGCACGGGAGCGCTCGCAGCGCCTCCCGTCACGCCGCGTGACGTTCCGCGTCGCCCCATGTGCGAAACGGGTGACGCGCCAGGAACGAGTTGCGGTAGCGCGGATCACCGGTGACTTCTGCACCGAGCCAGCTCGGACGA
>DATJNS010000564.1:0-4516 GCA_035507915.1 Candidatus Sulfotelmatobacter sp. | reverse complement strand
CATGCGCTCGTTCGCGCGCGATGCCAGATAGAGGCTGCGCGCGTCGTCGTTCGCCAGCTTCTGGGTCAGCTTGTTGAGGCGGCCAAGCTCGATCATCGAGCCGCCTGCGATCGCTGTCGCGAGCACCGCCATGAGGCCGATCGCGATCAGGATCTTGAGCGCGATCGGCAGGTTCGATAGCAGTCGCATTCTCAGAGTCTCCTCGAGATCAGGTCGCTTCATCCACCAGTCTTGGTTCAGCCGTTCATGCTACTCGGCCGGACGCTCAGCCGAGCGGGCCGCCGCCGGCGCGGTGCGGTCGCCCAGGAGCGTGAACCAGCGATAGACGGCGGGCAGCACCAGCAGGGTCAGCAGGGTCGAGCTGATCAGCCCGCCGATCACGACCGTCGCCAGCGGACGCTGGACCTCGGCGCCCGCGCCGTTCGACAGCGCCATCGGCAGGAAGCCCAGGCTCGCGACCAGCGCGGTGATCAGCACCGGCCGCATGCGTGCCAGGGCGCCTTCCCGGATCGCGGTCATGAGGTCGGGCGTCGTGCGCCGACGGATCTCGACGCTGCTGACCAGCACGACACCGTTCAGCACCGCGACGCCGAACAGCGCGACGAAGCCGATCGCGGCCGAGATGCTGAAAGGCTGGCCGCTGAGATAGAGGCTGAGCACGCCGCCGCTGGCGGCGATCGGCACGTTGACGAACACCAGCAGGGCGAGGCCCAGCGCATTGAACGCCGTGAACAGCAAGGCGAAGATCAGGCACAGCGCGATCGGCACGACCACGGCGAGGCGCGCCGTCGCCTCCTTCAGGTTCTCGAGCTGTCCGCCCCACTCGAGCAGGTAGCCTGGCGGCAGCTTGACCGACCGGTCGATCGCGCGCTGCGCGTCGGCCACGAAGCTCGTGAGATCGCGACCGCGCACGTTGGTCTCAACCGAGATCCGGCGCTGCAGTCGCTCGTGGGTGATCTCGGCGGCGCCCTCCTCGACGGCGATGTCCGCCACCTGCCCCAGCGCGACCAGCCGACCGCGCGGGTCGCGCAGCCTGAGCGCGCGGATTCCCTCGACGTCTGCACGATCGGCGGCGGCCAGGCGCACCACCACGTCGAAACGGCGCGGGCCCTCGATCACCTGACCGACGACGCGCCCGCCCATCGACTCGACCAGGTCGAGCACCTGGTCGGCGTTCATGCCATAGCGTGCGATCGCCTCGCGATCGATCTTGATGCGCAGCGACGGCAGGCCGGCGATCTGCTCTGTGTGCGTGTCGCTCGCACCCGGGATGTGCTCCAGGACGCGCTGGATCGCGTCGGCCTTCCGCTTGAGCACGTCCAGATCGTCGCCGTAGATCACCACGGCGATGTCGGAGTGCACGCCGACCAGCAGATCCTGCATGCGCATCGCGATCGGTTGCAGATAGCTGAAGGCCGTGCCGGGCACGTTCTCCTCGAGCGCGGTGTTGATCTTGTCGATCAGGCCGTCGGGCGTGTTGGCGCTGCGCCATTGGTCGCGCGGCTTCAAGGTGACGAGCGTGTCGGTCTCCTCGAGGCCCATCGGGTCGACCGGGATCTCGGCGCTGCCCGTCACCGACACGGTCGTGATGACCTCGGGGAAGCGTTTGAGGATCTTCTCGATCAGGGTCGTGTTGGCGACCGAGGTCTCGAGCGCAACCCCCGGTAGGCGCAACGACGTCACGGTCAGCGAGCCCTCGTCGAGGCGCGGCAGGAACTCGGCGCCCATGCGCGAGGCGATCAGGCCGCTCAGGGCCAGCATCGCGACGGCGGCGGCCGTGGTGACGAGCGGCCGCGCCATCGCGCCGCGCAGCAGCGGCCGGTAGGCGCGGCGCAGCGCGCTCACCACGAACGGGTCGCGGCGCGGCATCTGGTCGGAGAACATCCAGGTGGCGAGCGCCGGCATCAGCGTGACGGACAGCACGAGCGAAGCGCACAGCGCGAAGATCACCGTGAAGGCCATCGGCCGGAACATGCGGCCCTCGACGCCTTCGAGCGCGAGCACCGGCAGATACACCATGATGATGATCGCGACCGCGAAGACGACCGGCCGCACGACCTCCTGCGCCGCCGCCACGACGCCGAAATCGCCCGGACCGCCGGCCGGGCCGTCCGGCCGGCCGCGTCGGCTCATCACGTTCTCGATGATCACGACCGAGCCGTCGACGATCAGGCCGAAATCGATCGCCCCCAGGCTCATGAGATTGCCGGACAGGCCCGAGTGATACATGCCGATCAGCGCCACCACCAGGGACAGCGGGATCACGCAGGCGACGATCAGGCCGCCCCGGACGTTGCCGAGCATCAGGAGCAGCACCGCGACCACCAGCACGGCGCCTTCGCTCAGGTTGCGGATCACCGTGCCGATCGTGCGGTCGACCAGCTCGGTGCGGTCGTAGAAGGCGTCGACGCTCACGCCGGGCGGCAGGCTGGGCGCGACCGCGGCGAGCACGGCCTTGACGCGGTCGATCACGATGCCGGCGTTCTCGCCGATCAGCATCATGACGGTGCCGATCACGATCTCGCCGCCGCCGTCCCGCGTCACGGCGCCCAGGCGCACGCGCGGCGCGATCACGACGTCGGCGACGTCGCGCACGTAGACCGGCGTGCCGTCGGCGCTCGCCGCCAGGACGATGGTCGCGATGTCGGAGACGCCCTGGATCAGCGCCTCGCCGCGGATCAGCTCCTGCTCGCCGTTGCGCTCGAGCGCGGCGCCGCCGCGCGCGCCGTTGTTGGCCTCGAGCGCCCGCAGGACCTGATCGAGGCCGATGCCGTAGCGCAGCAGCTGGTCGGCATGTACGCGCACCTCGTAGGTCTTCAGCTCGCCGCCGTTGATGTTGATCTCGACCACGCCGGGCACCAGGCGCAGCTTCGGCGCGATGTCCCATTCCAGGATCGAGCGCAGGTCCATCAGCGACCGACCGGCGCCGCGCACCTGGAACTGGTAGATCTCGCCCAGCCCCGTGGTGACCGGGCCCATCTCGGGCGCGCCGAAGCCGCGCGGGATGCGCTCGCGCGCCTCGTTCATGCGCTGAAAGACCTGATCGCGCGCCAGGTTGAAGTCGTAGCCGTCGTCGAACTGGATGTAGACCACCGACAGCCCGTACTTCGACACCGATCGAATGCGCTTGAGCCGCGGCAGCCCGCTCATCACCTGCTCGAGCGGCGCGGTGACCAGACGCTCGATCTCGAGCGGCGCCAGCCCGGGCGCGCGGGTCATCACCATCACCTGGTTGGGCGTGACGTCCGGGACGGCGTCGATCGGCAGGAAGCGCGCGTCGTAGAGCCCCAACGCGAGCACGATGAGGCTGAGCAGCAGCACCAGGACGCGGTACCTGACGCTGAGCGCGATGATGCCCGACATCAGTCGCCGGCGATCCGGTCGTGCAGCAGGATCGACTTGAGCGCGAAGCTCCCCGTGGTCACGACCGGCTCGCCGGCCGCGACGCCGTCGGCGAGCTCGATCCAGGCGCGCTGCTCGACGCCGAGATGCACGTCGCGCCGCTCGAAATGCTCGGCGTCCTTGCGCACGAACACGATCGGCTGGTCGTCGACATATTGCAGCGCGCCGGCCGGCACCGTGACGCCGGCGTGTCCGGTCGGCACCGCGATCTCGATCGCCGCGAACATGTTCAGCTTGAGCGCGCCGTCCGGATTGGCGACCGCGCAGCGCACGCGCGCCGTGTTGGTCTTCGGGTCGAGCATGTCGGCGACGTAGCTGACCTCACCAGCGAAGCGACGGTCGGAATAGCCGGCGACGCCGACATCGACCTGGAGCCCGGGCCGGATCAGGGCCAGATCCCGCTCGAGCACGTCGGCCTGGACCCATACGGTCGACAGGTCGGCGATCGTGTAGATCTCGCGATTGGCGTCGACGGTCTCGCCGGGCACGACGTCGACGCGAATCACCACGCCGTCGATCGGCGCCACGATGGGCGTGGGCGCGCTGTGACCGACGCCCGCCGACGGCGCGATGCCGAAGCGCCGCAGCTTCTCGCCCAGCTTGGCGATCTCGGCCTCCTGGGTGCGCACCGCGGCGATGGCGCGCGCCTCGTCGGCCACGCGCCGCTCGACCTCGGCGCGCGCCACGCCGCCGACCGCCACCAGCTCGCGGGTGCGCTCGAGCGCCTTGTGCGTCGCGTCGGCCTCGGCGCGCGCCTGCGTCAAGCCGGCCTGCGCCGCGGCCAGCTCACCGGTCAGGTCGCCGGTCTCAATGTTGTCGTAGGTCGCGATCACCTGACCGGCATGCACCCGCGCGCCGAGATCGACCGCCGCCTGCAGCAGCCGGCCGCGTGACAGCGGCCGCATCCGGACGAGCCGCGTCTCGTCGGCGCCGACCATGCCGGTCGCCCGTATCGTGCGCGCGATCGGACGCATCTCGGCCGGCACGACCGCGAGCCCGATGTTCTGCTGGCCGACGGCCGTCATCGTCAGGACTCCGGCGTCGTCGGCGGCACGCTCGGCCGGTTTGGCGGCCGGCTCGGCGACGCGACGATCCGAGAGCGCGTGCCAGGCGA
>DATJNS010000563.1:0-16376 GCA_035507915.1 Candidatus Sulfotelmatobacter sp. | reverse complement strand
CCTTGGTGTGCCGAAAGACCAGCTAGCAGACGAGGGCCGCACCTATGAAAAACGCAAGGCAATGATCGAGGCGCGGAAGCGGCGCGACTGAGCGGCCAGTGCATGAGTGACCAGTCGATCCGCATCCAGAATCGTCTGGTGACGGTGCCCGCGGACTGCATCGAGGCGATGCGCAAGCGGTTGAACGCGGTGCCACTGATGGAGAAGGCTGAAATAGCCTATAGAGCTTCGACGATGCTGCGCCAGGCGCTCGCCGATCATCAACTCACGCCACCGCTCCGCAGCGATGTGGAGGATGCAATCGCGATGTTGCTCGTCCTCGGCGTGGCGGTGGTCGACGGATAGGATTGAGTCCGCTATGGGGTCCAATAGCGGACCTGCACTGATGATCTTGAGGCGGGGTCACGCCACCCGCTCGAACGCGAGCGCGATGCCCTGGCCGCCGCCGATGCACAGGGTGACCAAGCCGCGCTTGAGCCCGTCGCGCTGCATCGCGTGAAGCAGCCGCGTGGTGAGTACCGCGCCGGTCGCGCCGATCGGATGACCGTGCGCGATCGCGCCGCCCTCGACGTTCACGATGTCGTCCGGCAGGCCGAGCTCTCGGGCCACCACGATTGCGATCGCCGCGAACGCCTCGTTGATCTCGACGCGCTCGAGGTCGCCGATGGTCCAGCCGGCACGATCGAGCGCCTGGCGTACCGCGGGGATCGGACCGAGGCCGAACATCCCCGGCTCGACGGCGGCGATGCCGTAGGCGACCAGGCGTGCTGCCGGTGCGAGCCCGTGCGCCTCAGCCCAGCCACGCTCGGCGACCACCATGGCGGCCGCCGCGCTGTTCAGCCCGGGCGCATTGCCGGCCGTGATCGTGCCGTGATCGCGGAATGCCGGCTTCAGCGCCGACAGCGCCTCGATCGTGGTGTTCGGACGATTGTGCTCGTCCGTGTCGAACACCGTGGTCCCCTTGCGGCCGGTCAGCTCGATCGGGACGATCTCGGCCTTGAACTTGCCCGCGCGTTGTGCCGCGGCGAAGCACTGCTGGCTGCGTAGCGCCCACTCGTCCTGCGCGCGCCGGCTGACTTGGAAGCGCTCGACCAGATCCTCGGTGTGCCAGCCGGACGGCGCATCGGAGAACGCGTCGTTGAGGCCGTCGCGCAGCACGCTGTCATAGAGTTGGCCGTCGCCCATCCGATATCCCCAGCGGCCGCGCGCGAGGAGATACGGCGCCAGATCCATATTCTCCATGCCGCCCGCGACGGCGACGTCGATCCCGCCGACCATGATGTCCTGCGCCGCCGACACGATCGCTTGCGCGCCCGAGCCGCACACACGGTTCACCGTCATGGCCGGCACCGAGACCGGCAATCCGGCACCGATCGATGCCTGACGAGCCGGATTCATCTTGTTGCCGGCCTGCACGACGTTGCCCATAACGGCGATCCCGATCCGGTCCGGCGTGAGGCCCGCGCGTGCCAGCGCGGCGCGGATGGCGGTCGAACCGAGCTCGGTCGCGGGCACCTCCTTGAGGCTGCCGCCGAACGTGCCGATGGCGGTGCGCACCGGCTCGGCGAGGACGATGGTGCGGGATGACATGGCCGTTGCTCCTTAGGGCGCGTAGTGCGTGAAGACGAAGTCATGTCCCTTGGCCGGCACATGATAGGCGAAGCACGCGTTGATTACCGCTGCGTCGGCCGGTTTTCTGGCCGAATCCCCAGCCTCTGGTCGCGGCGTATTTCTTCGAGTCCTTGACCATGACCTGGACGCCCTCCTTGGGCTCCCCGGCGACATAGGACTGGGGCTGGCCAAAGACCTGGTTGTTTTCTTCCGACGGCGTGTAGGCCCAGGCAAGCCGGGCGATGGTCGCCCCGTCCGGGAATTCCGGCTTGCCCTCCCGGTACGCGTCGACGGCAATGTCGTTGCCGAGAACCGCGCGCAGATCGTCGAGCTTGCCTTCCTCGTGGGCGACGGAGATCAACCGCCTGTCGCGGAGAACGGCAGCGACGCGACGATGCACGCTGCGAGCACGGCCGCTGATATGACGGGACGCCATTTCATGACTCAATCAGCTGCTATCGAAGATGCGACGCCAGAGAATCTGCTTCTATTGGACGAAGGTGTCGTCGAGACCCCACCGAGGCAGATCGCCGCTCAGCATAGACGGCGCCGATGTGCAGCTGGGCGGCGCAGGCTTCGGCGCTCAGTGGGGCAACGTCCGCGATGGGACCGCGAGATGGGACTGGTCCTGCCACGCGGCGCTGGTAACGCCCAGGCGCACGGCCATGTGCACCAAGTCGACGAAGGACCGAGCCCGCATCTTGGCCATCACCCTACCCCGGTGCGCCTTCACCGTGATCTCGCTGATCCCGAGATCACTCCCGGCCTGCTTGTTCAACCGACCGGATGCGATCAATGCCATGACCTCCCGCTCGCGGCTGCTGAGGCCCGCATAGCGGTCCCTCAGCGCCTGCAACTCGGCCTCGCGCTCGAGCGCGGCCGCGCTTTGCGCGATGGACTGCCGTAGCGCGGTCACGAGAGCGTTTTCGTCGACCGGCTTCAGGAGGAACTCGGCGGCTCCGGCTTTCATCGCCTGCACCGTCATGGCGATGTCGCCATGATCCGCGATGAAGATGATCGGCATGTCGAGGCGCTCGGCGGCCACCCGCCGCTGAACCTCGAGGCCGCCGAAGCTTGGAAGCGTGGCGTCGAGCACCAGGCAGCTCGGACCCAACGGCCATGGCCGAGACAGGAACTGCTCTGCGGACGCAAACGTCTCCGGTTGCCAGCCCTCGAGTCGGATCAAGGTCTCCAGCGACTCGCGCACCGAAGCGTCATCGTCGATGACGAAGACGATCGGAACAGCAGACGACCTGGGCAATATCGACGCAGAACGATTAACGGCACTCGCGACAAGCATGGTCGTCCTCCGAGATCATCGGGCGTAGCCCCGCGCTGGTGAGGATGTTGTCCCGACCTGCCGTGAGAGGCGAGTTAAGGCTTATTATTTGGCGTTATGAGACCGTCGCGGCGCCGCATCAGATCAGAAAAATTCGAACATTCAAGGAGTTAACAGCCCGTGCGCTGCCCGCACCACGGGCGGCGTAACAACGATTCATACTTCTTAATTCTCGCCGGCGCCGCGTCGGCCTCATGCTTCCGCCTTCGGCGATCCGTCCCGTCCCTTCGAAATCTGGCCGCTCGAAGGCTGGACGAGGCCCTCCCCGCATCCGTCGCCGCGCCGGATACAGAGTGCGCTTGGGAGTTTGATGGTGGTGCTGAGACGATATACCGCGAGCCGCACGGGGCTGCTCCTAGTCGACCCTTTCAACGACTTTCTGAGCGACGGCGGTAAGTTGTGGCCGCGGATCCGGGCCGGCGCCGCATCGGTCGATCTCCTGCGCCACCTGCGCGCGCTGGTTGATACCGCACGTGGCGCCGGCATTGTGGTGCTCTTCGTGCCCCACCGGCGCTGGCGCGAGGGCGACTTCGACAGCTGGCGCCACCCGACGCCGTGGCAGCTCACGATCGACCGTGAAGCGTTGTTCGCCGACGGCACCTGGGGCGGCGACTGGCACCCCGAACTCGTGCCGCAGCCGGGCGACGTCGTCATCCAGGAGCACTGGGGCCAGAACGGTTTCTTCAACACCGACCTCGACCTGCAGCTCAAGCAGCACGGGCTCGACAGCATCGTCGTCGTGGGGATGGCGGCGGACGTGTGCGTGGAGGCGACGGCCCGCTATGGCGCCGAGCTCGGCTATCACGTGACCCTGGTGAGCGATGCCACGGTCGCGCTCGACGTCAAGACCGCGGTCGGTGATTCGGCGTGGCCGTTTGCGCATGCGGTCCTGACCACGGCGGAGATCGTCGCAATACTGAGCACGACGTAAAGCACGCCGTAAAGCACCGGGCCGCAGCCACCCGAAGGAGGTCCAGCCGGCCCACCTGTCGGTCGCCGTGATGACCGGCCCTGGCGGCGTCCGCTCGAGGGTCACCGTACCAACGGTGTCCGCCTGATCCGAGATGAGCCGGTTTTCGCACCATGGTATCGTGGGATGTTGCAGGGCTGATCGCGCGTCCGCGCGAAGGACTAGATTCCTGTGGCTGACCCAAGCTTTATCTTCGGACCGTTTCAGCTGATTCGGGCGCAGCGCGTGTTGCTCCACGACGGCAAGCCGGTCCGGCTCGGCAGCCGGTCGCTCGATCTCCTGTTCGTGTTGGTGCAGCGTGCCGGCGAGGTCGTTGCCAACGACGAGCTCCTCGCGCAGGTCTGGCCCAACCTCCACGTCGAGGAAGGCAGCCTGCGCGTCCATATCGCGGCCTTGCGGCGGGTCTTGGGGGACGGCCGCGCCGGGCTTCGCTACATCACGAATGTTCCTGGGCGCGGCTACAGTTTTGTTGCGCCGGTGTCGCGCGACGGCGCCCAGCCGTCGGTACCCAAGGCGAGCGACGAGCATGTCGACACCAACGCACCCACCTCACTCACCAGTGTCATCGGTCGCGCCGACATCATATCGACCTTGACCACCCAGCTGCAGAAACGGCGCTTCCTCACCATCGTCGGCCCCGGGGGCATCGGCAAGACGACGGTCGCCGTTGCGATCGCCGACGCGCTGGCGCGCGCGTACGCCGACGGGGTGTGGTTCGTCGCCCTGAGCGCGCTGTCGGACAGCCGACATGTCGTCGGTGCCGTCACCTCGGTTCTGCGTCACGCCTCGTTCGGCTCGGATGACCTGTCGTCACTGGTCGCCAACCTGCGCGACCGGCAAACCCTGATCGTGCTCGACAATTGCGAGCAGGTGGTCGACGGCGCCGCGGAGTTGGCGGTAAGGCTGCTGAAGGCCGCGCCGGGGGTCCACATCATCGCGACCAGCCGCGAGCCATTGCGGGCCGACGGGGAATGGGTCCAGCGCCTGCCCTCGCTCGCGGTGCCGCCGCCGGCGACCGCGCTCAGCGCGGCGGAGGCGTTGGCCTTTCCCGCGGTCCAGCTGTTCAGCGAGCGGGCCTTGGCGAGCATGGACGAGTTCGCGCTGGAAAACGATGACGTCGCGACGGTCATCGAGATCTGCCGTCGGCTCGACGGCATTCCGCTCGCCATCGAACTGGCGGCGGTTCGCGCCGCGGCGCTCGGCCTCCGGCAAGTCGCTGAGCACCTCGGCGATCGTTTCGGACTATTGACGGGGGGGCGGCGTACGGCGGTCCCGCGCCACCAAACCCTGCGCGCTGCGCTCGATTGGAGCTACGACCTGTTGTCGGAGACCGAGGCGGCGATCTTGCGGCGCATGGCCGTCTTCGCTGGCGATTTCTCGCTGGATGCAGCGATGGCCGTGGCCGGCGACTTCCCTGCAACGCTGGTCGTCGACCACATCGCCAACCTGGTCGCGAAGTCGCTGATCGTCGCCGATCTCAGTGGCGAGCCCGCGCAATACCGCCTGCTAGACAGCACTCGCCTCTATGCCGTCGAGAAGCTGCGCGATGGCGGCGAGCACCGCGAAGCCGCGCGCCGACACGCCGAATACTATCGCGATCTCTTGGCGAACGCGGACACGGAGAGCGAGACGACGCCGCAAGCCGAATGGCTGGCCCGCTATGGGCATCACATCGACAATGTGCGCGCCGGCATCGACTGGGCCTTCTCGCCGGTCGGCGACCCGGAGATCGGCGTCGCGCTGACGGTCGCCGCCGTGTCGCTTTGGATCCAGCGATCGCTGCTGAGCGAGTGCCGCGAGCGCGCCGAGCGCGCGCTGGCAAGCCTTGGCGATGACGACATGACGGCGCGCCCGCGCATGCAGCTCTCAGCGGCGCTCGGATGGTCGCTGATGTACGGCGTCGGCCGGGCCCGAGAGGCGGGGGCGGCGTGGACGACCACCCTCGAGCTCGCCGATCGGCTCGGTGATCGGAATTACCGGCTGCGCGCGCTCTGGAGCCTGTGCATCGATCAATTCAACAACGGCGAATTTCGCCGTGCGCTGGACTTCGCTCGACGTTTCGCCGGCCTGGCGGAAGGCTCCAACGACGTCGTTGATCTGATGATGGCCGATCGCCTCCTGGCGACGACGCTGCACTATCTGGGCGAGCAGAGCAATGCGCGCCAGCACATCGACCAGGTGATCGCGCGACTCTCGACCGCGACGCAGCAGGCGCAGATCCTCCGCTTTCGCTTCGACCTCAGGGTGTCGACGCACTATTTTCAAGCGCGGATCCTGTGGCTGCAGGGCTTGGCTGACCAGGCGCTCCACGTCGTCGAGCGGAACATCGAGGAAGGGCGTGCCATCGACCACGCACTGACGTTCTGCAGCGTGCTCGGACAGGCCGCATGTCCCATCGCCTTCCTGGCCGGCGACGTTGACGCTGCCGCCCGCTACGGAACCATGCTGCTCGACCACACGGAGCGCCACCCGTTGCGCTTGTGGCAGATATGGGCACGTTGCTTCGACGGCATCGTCATGGCGAAGCGCGGCGATTTCACGACCGGGTTACGGCGCTTGCGTGGCGGACTCGCGGAGGCTGGCGAGGCGGCGTTCCTACCGCGATTCCTGCTGCCGTTGGGCGCACTTGCGGCGTTCCTCGGCGAGACGGGCGAGACCGCCGAGGGTCTCACCATCGCCGACGCGGCGTTGACCCGGTGCAAAGCACGCGACGAGGGCTGGTATCTAGCCGAACTCCTGCGCATCAAGGGAGAGCTGCTCGCCCGCTATCCCGCGGACCGGTCGGCGGCGGCCGAAGATTGCTTCAGCGCCGCGCTCGGACTCGCGCGCGAACAAGGCGCTCTGTTCTGGGAGCTGCGCGGCGCGCTCAGCTTCGCGCGTTTGCGGATCCAGCAGAGACGTCAACACGACGCCCGGCGCATTCTCGCGCCGGTCTACGCCAAGTTCACCGAAGGCTTCCGGACCACCGACCTGCTCGCTGCGCGAGCCTTGCTCGATGCGCTGCCGGTTGATTGACCAGCACTCGCGCGAGCTTACTGCAGTCGCGGATCCATGCTCCACCGCTTCCGGACTATCCATTGATCTTCATCCCAGGAGCTGGAATCGTGGCTTCCGAATTTACCCGATAGCCGTAAATAGATGTGGCGATGCGCCATGCGAAACGAACAGCCGATCGATACCGCTGAGTGCCTCCTGCAGCGTACGTGGCCGATCGAAATCGATCGCGGTGATGCTGACACCCCTAAGCAGTTGAACCACGTCGGGTCCGCTGGGTTAGCACGATGATATCGACCGGGGCGGAAGCGATGAGGTTGATCAGGGCCAAGCCGACGCGACGCCCGCTATGGCGATGCGTCGATTGCGGTCGTAGCTCGCCATGGGCTCCCTCCGATCGACGTTTCCGATTTGGAAGAATGTAGGGAGGGAGATGGTTTACTGCAAAGTGCTTGATGCATCGGTGTCGTCGGCGTTCGGAAGCGAGCGACCGTCCGCTTCAGTTTGTCTATGACAGGTCGCTTGGCCGAACGTCCGCTTTTCCTCCCGCTCGGCATGGATGGTGCCTTCGCATGTCTCTGGAAGAGTCGAGCTTGAAAGTTAGCTCAAGCGCTGCGTTGATGAGAGCAAGAGTGGCTTGCCCACCTTGACCGCGGCACCAGCCTGGTGACCTACTGTCGCATCGTCGCGCGGCCATAATTTGCGCAAGCGAACGGGAGTCATAAATGCCTCAATGCGGCAGCATTGCGGAATGGCGGCTCATCAGATAATCGCTGCCCCGTCCTCGGTGGTGTTTGGACGGTTTCGCCTGATACCAGCGTCTCGCATGCTATTGGAGGGCGAAAGGCGAATCCCTCTCGGGTCGCGCGCGTTCGCGATTCTCAAGGTACTGCTCGATCGAGCCGGTGAGTCGGTAAACAAGGAGGAACTGATCGCCGCAGCCTGGCCCGGAACTTTCGTCGGCGAAAGCAATTTGCGCGTGCACATCGCCGGAATCCGTCGCGCTCTTGGGGACGGTCGAGAGGGAAAGCGTTATATCGTGACGGTCCCTGGGCGCGGCTACTGTTTCATTGCTTCAATAGAACGGGCAGTTGCGTCAACCGGGGCGAGCCACCCGCCCGCCCCAGCTGCGGAGGGCAACCTCCCGCTTCCGCTGACAAGGATCATCGGACGCACGCCACTCGTCGCGACTCTGTCAGCGCAGCTAGCGCGCCATCGTTTCATCACGCTCGTGGGACCAGCCGGCATCGGCAAAACGACGGTCGCTCTGGCCGTCGCTCGCGAAGTGGCGCCCACTTATGCGAATGGCGCCTACTTCGTCGACCTGGCGCCGGTGACTGATCCCGGTCTGGTACCAAGCGCCCTCGCGGCCTCACTTGGTCTGCCGATTTCTTCCGCGAATGAAATCGCGTCGCTGATCGCGTTCCTGGAGGACCGGCATGTGCTGCTGGTGCTGGATAACTGCGAACACGTAATCGAGATCGCCGCCGAGATCACGGAATGCATCCACCGCAGAGCGCCTCGCACCCATATCCTAGCTACGAGCCGCGAACGTCTGCGCGGCGAGGGCGAGCGCGTGTACCGGGTGCCGCCGTTGGAAACACCTCTGGACTCGGAAAGGCTTGGAGCCGCGCAGATCATGAGCTACAGCGGCGTCGAACTGTTCATCGACCGCGCCTCCGCCAGTATGGGAGGCTTTGAACTCAGCGACGCGGATGCATCGATCGTTGCGGATATCTGCAGACGCCTCGATGGCATCGCCCTCGCCATCGAACTGGCCGCCAGCCGCGTGGAAGGGTTCGGCGTGCGAGAACTTGCGGCTCGACTCGACCATCACCTCGGGCTGTTGACCAATGGTCGGCGCACGGCAACGCCGCGCCATCGCAAGCTTGCCGCCGCGTTGGACTGGAGCTACCGGCTGCTGTCCCCGGCAGAGAGCGCCACGTTACGGCGGCTTTCTGTTTTCATGGGCAGCTTCGATCTGGATGGTGCGACCGCGGTCACCGGTAATGAACGTAGCGCCTTAACGGTCGACTCGCTCGCGAACCTCATCGACAAATCACTGGTCGCTGCCAACCTAAGCGGCGTGACACCGCGATACCGGTTGCTCATCAGCACGCGTCTTTACGCGTTCGAGCGGCTGACGGAAAGCGGCGAGCTGGAGGCGACGCGACGGCGCCATGCGCACTATCACCGCGATCTGTTTGCGCGTGCGCGCAGCGAATGGGAGACAGCGCCGACCATTAAGTGGCTCGCCGCGTACGGCGACCGGCTCGACGATCTTCGGGCGGCGCTCGATTGGGCGTTTTCCCCGGAAGGCGACGTGGCCCTCGGGCTCGCGCTGACGGTGGACGCGGTGCCACTCTGGTTGCAGCTCTCCCTGATGCGGGAGTGCGTGCAACGGATCGAGGCGGCCTTTTCTCATGTCGGTTCCCCGACGAACGACAACGCGCGACTGCGCTTGCGGCTTTCGACGGCGCGAAATCTAGCGCGTATGTACACTTCCGACGCAGTGGCGGAGGCGGTCATCGACTGGACTGAGACGCTCGCGCTGGCGGAACAGCTCGGCGATCGCGATTATCAGCTGCGCGGAATATGGGGGCAATTCGCCGACAGCTTCAACCGGGGAGAAATCCGCGCCTTACTCGATTTCGCCCGCCGATTCGGCGAGATCGCGCGCGACCCAGCGGATCGGCTGATCGGTGACCGGCTGATCGGCACGGCACTGCATCTGCTTGGCGACCAGGACGGAGCGCGGACGTATATCGAGCGCATGCTGAAGAGCTACACGCGGCCGCCGCACAGTTCGCACATTATACGCTATCAGAACGATCAGATAGTCACGGCACGGCGGGTACTCGTTCCGCTGCTCTGGCTCCAGGGTTATCCCGACCAGGCGACGCGGATGGCCGAGGAGGCGGTGGTCGAAGCTGTTGCCCTGGGGCACGCTCAGACGCTGTGCAACATGCTGGCGCAGGCGGCCTGTCCGGTCGCTTTCCTGGCCGGCGACCTCGCTCTGGCAGAACGTTTCACGGCTCTGCTGATTGAGCAATCGGTCCGATTCTCGCTTGGCGTATGGCACGCATACGGAAGGTGCTTCGAGGGAATCGCGCGCATCAGGCGAGGCGATGTCGACCGCGGCCTCGCTTCGCTCCGCGCCGCGGGAAGCGGCCTCAGCCAAGGCGGCTTCATCCAATATCACACGCCGTATCTGCTCGGGCTGGCGGAAGGCCTGGCTGATTCCCGAGCGACGGAAGAAGGTCTTGTCACAATCGAACAGGCGCTGGCGCGGACGGAAGCGACCGGGGAACAGTGGTGTCTTCCCGAGCTGCTCCGCGTGAAGGGCGAACTCCTGCGTCAGGTTGGCTCCGCCGAGGCACGCCTCCAGGCCGAGCAGCAGTTCCTCGCCTCCTTCGAATGCGCTGACCGGCATCAGGCGCTTTCCTGGCAGTTGCGCGCGGCCATCAGCCTGGCTGAACTCCTGCGTGAGGATGGACGAAGGCGAGACGGGCTTTCACTTTTGTCAGCGATCCATTCGCGCTTCTCCGAGGGGTTCGATACCGCGGATCTGAAGAGAGCGGCGCGCCTGCTTGCCGAGCTCGACTGAACGCTTGCGACGTGATGGCTTCCGGTGACGCGAATGGCGGCGACGGGATCACCAATTGCATCGGTTCACCCTCAAGTGCAGCAGCGCCGGGCCCGGCTGCGCCAGTCAAATCTGGATCGATCCATCGACGACGACACGATCGGCACAATAACGATCGAACCGTACGGCATGAACCCGAGTTTGCGCGCTGGGGCGCCGTCGCCGTGTGATCGGGCTCGGGCTCTGATTGCCGTAACACCAATTTCCGCGCGCGCCATACCCCGATGTTTGAAAATAAGTCACTTAAGTCAATTGGTTGGCAGGATTTGGGCGTCTAATACGCCTTAACAACATCATTTAACAAGTCTTTATCCCGGTCCCACCGGTCGGCGGGCTATGTATCCCTCATCGCCATCGGCTCCGGGCCAGGAAATGCCCTGGTCCGAACCAAGCGAGGGAAGCCATGAGGGAACAGATCGTCCGACACGACGGGGAGCTGCGGCGGCTGAACCACGTGATCGCTGCATTGGAGGCAAGGTCCGAGAGCGATCGTCGCCGCATCTGCCATCTTCGGTCCTCGTTGCGGCGCGTAACGAGGCCGCGGGGCGCCGACGTCGGGGCGCCGGGCCCCGTGGCGAGCGCGCCTGAGATGTAGCTGTGATCAAGCCGTTCCTCGGGGGTGACGAAAGCCTCGCACGCTACGTCCGTGACATCCGCAAGGTGCCGATGCTGACGCCCGAGCAAGAGGAGTCACTTGCTAACCGCTGGCGCGAACACGGCGATCTCGAGGCGGCCCACATGCTGGCGACCAGCCACCTGCGCCTGGTCGCCAAGATCGCCATGGGTTACGGCGGTTACGGGCTTCCGCTCAATGACCTCATCGCCGAGGGAAACATCGCCATGATGAGGGCGGTCAAGCGCTTCGATCCGTCGCGTGGCGCGCGCCTGGCAACTTACGCCGTGTGGTGGATCCGCGCTGCCATCCAGCAGTACATCCTGCACAACTGGAGTCTGGTGAAGATGGGCACCACTGCGGCGCAGAAGAAGCTCTTTTTCAACCTGCGCAGACTCAAGGCGCGGATGCGCGCATTCGAAGAGGGTGATCTGCCGTCCGCCGCCGTTCGCAGGATCGCCCTCGAGCTCGACGTTTCCGATGCCGATGTTGTCAGCATGAACCGTCGGCTCGCCGGCTCCGATCATAGCTTGAACAGGAAGCTGTCGGACGACGGCGAGGGCGAGTGGCAGGATCTGTTGACCGACGATCGCGACGACCAGGAGACGCGCCTCGCCGACTGCGAGGAGCGGCGCCAGCGCACGACGCTGCTCAACAGCGCGATCCGTGTTCTGAACGAGCGCGAGCGCGCCATCCTCAGCGCGCGGCACCTGTGCGACGACCCGGCCACCCTCGAGGATCTGAGCCAGCGGTACGGCATCTGCCCCGAGCGCGTGAGCCAAATCGAGAAGCGCGCCCTCCAGAAACTCCGACACGCCATTGAGAAACGCGCCCCGGCCGACAGCAGACCGCTCCGGTCGGTACCTGCGCGGCGGCGTGATCGGGCCAACCTGCCACCTGCCCGACTGTTGGCAAGGGTCGCCCCGAGTGGCTCAGGCCACGCCCTCCCTTGAGGGCCAGTGGCGGCGGTACCTTCGTTTGATCAATCGGCGCTCGATCCGCTGCGACGATACCTTCGTCTCATAAAACAGATGCCCGCCAACTGCTATGTCTCTGCAACTTATTGTACGCATCGTGGGGCGAGCCATGATCGGAATGCTGCGCTTTCTGGGCTCTCAGAGGGATGGGCTTATTCCTTTTGCGGCCGCCGCAAGCTGCCGCCCATGCCTGACGGCCCTTTGCCTGCTGCTGACTTTAGCGGCGTGCGAGGAGAAGAAGCAGTCCGCCGCACCACCGCCACCACCGGCGGTCGGTGTGCGCCCCGTCGTCACCAAGGGCGTGAACCAAAGTTTCGAATTCGTCGGTCACGTCAAGGCGATCAATCAAGTTGACGTGCGCGCGCGGGTCGAAGGTTTCCTCGACAAGGTGCTGTTCACGGAAGGCCAAGAGGTGAAAGCGGGCGACCTGCTCTACCAAATCGAGAAGATCCAATTCCAGGCACAGGTAGACCAGGCAAAGGCGAACGTCGCCTCCGCCGAGGCACAAACGCTCAACTCCAATCTGCAATACGGCCGCGACATCGCGCTCGCCAAGGATCAATGGCGTCCGCAGTCGGTGGTGGACCAGACCAAGGCGGCGCTGGACAGCAACCGCGCGAAGGTATTGCAGACCCGCGCAGCGCTCACCCAAGCCGAGGTCAATCTCGGCTACACCGACATTCGTTCGCCGATCGACGGCCGCATCGGGCGGACCGCCTATACGCTCGGCAATCTGGTCAATCCCGCGAGCGGCGTTCTGGTGACGATCGTCAGCCAGGATCCCATGTACGTGCTCTTCCCGGTGAGCGTACGTGACCTCGAGTTGATCCGGGCCGCCCGTGCTCAGACTGGCGGCAATCTCAGCAAAATCGACATCCGCGTGCGCCTGCCGAGCAGCGAGGAATATCCCGAGCATGGGGTCTGGAACCTGACCGATCCGCAAGTCGACCAGCAGACCGACAGTCTGGTCATGCGCGCCGTCATCCCCAATCCGCAGCGGCGGCTGATCGATGGCGAGTTCGTGACCGCGGAAGTCTGGGAACGCCAGGAACAACCGCACCTCGTCATCCCCCAAGTGGCACTGCAGGTGGATCAGTCGGGCTATTTCGTGCTGGTGGTCGACGCCGCGCACAAGGTCGAGCAGCGCCGTGTTCACACGGGTCCGAACCGCGACGTGGATGTCGTGATCACGGACGGCTTGAAGGAGGGCGAGAACGTGATTGTCGACGGCGTCCAGAAGGTGCGTCCGGGACAGGTCGTGCGGGAGACGGTACTTCCCGAGATGGTGGTGTCGAAATGATCTCGTCGATCTTCATCGACCGACCGCGCCTGGCGTTCGTCGTCTCGATCGTCATTACGCTGGCCGGCCTGATTGCGATCACGACCATTCCGGTCGCGCAGTTTCCCGACATCGTGCCGCCGCAGGTCACGGTCAGCGCGCTCTATCCCGGTGCTGACGCTGAGCTCGTGGAGACGACTGTCGCCCAGCCGATCGAACAGCAGGTCAATGGCGTCGACAACGCGCTCTACTATCAGTCGGCCAGTGGTGCCGACGGCAGCTATCTCCTGACCGTCACGTTTGCGCCGGGAACCGACCCCGATATCAACACCGTCAACGTGCAGAATCGCGCCCAGTTGGCGCTGTCCCAGCTCCCGCAGGTCGTCCAGCACGGCGGGTTGACCATCCGCAAGAAGTCGGCCGCGCTCCTGCAGGTCATCGACTTGTACTCACCCAAGAACACGCACGACGCGCTGTTCCTCAACAATTATGCGACGATCAATATCATTGATCCCATCTCGCGAATCCGCGGTGTCGGCCAGGCGAGCCTGTTCGGGCCGCTCGACTATTCGCTGCGGCTATGGCTCGACCCTGACCGCCTCACGGCCTTCAAGCTGACGCCGGCCGACGTGATCGCGGCCGTCCAGAGCCAGAACGTCGAGGCCGCGCTCGGCCGGATCGGCGCGGCGCCGGTCTCGGACGATCAGCAATTCCAGCTGACCATCAAGACCGAAGGGCGGTTGCTGCGGCCCGAGGAGTTCAGCGACATCGTGGTGCGGGCCAACCCGGACGGCTCGCTGGTCCGGGTGAAGGACGTCGCGCGCGCCGATCTCGGGGCCAAGGCGCCCGACCGGCACAGCCGGTTCAATGGAGCGCCGACTGCGGCGATCGGCATCTATCAGTCGCCGGGCGCCAACGCGATCGATGTCGCGCGCCAGGTCCGCGCAACACTCGCTGAGCTCAAGCAACGGTTCCCCGAGGACCTCAGCTACGACGTGCTGTACGATTCGACGGTTTTCGTGACCGCCACCGTGGACGAGGTGATCCGCACGCTCGTGATTGCGTTCGTTCTGGTCGCGATGGTGGTGTTCCTGTTCCTGGGCAAGTTCCGCACGACCTTGATCCCGCTGATCGCCGTGCCGGTATCGGTGATCGGGACGTTCGCCGTGATGCTTGCGATCGGCTACTCGGCCAATACGGTCTCGTTGCTTGCTCTGGTGCTGGCGATCGGCATCGTGGTCGACGATGCGATCGTGGTCGTCGAGAACGTCGAGCGCGTGATCGAGGACGAGCCCGAGCTCTCGATTCCGGCGGCGACAAAGAAGGCGATGGCTGAGATCACCGGCCCCGTGATCGCCATCACGCTGGTGCTGCTGTCGGTGTTCGTGCCGATGGCGTTCATCCCAGGCATCAGCGGCTCGCTGTTCCGCCAGTTCGCGGTGGCGGTCTCCGCCTCGATGGTCATCTCGGCGCTCAATGCTTTGACCTTGAGCCCAGCGCTGTGCACCGTCCTGCTGAAACGAGGCGGAAAGAAGCGCGGGCCGATGCGCTACGTGCTCGGCGCGATCGACAGCGTACGGGACGGCTATGCGGCGGTGGTGCGCCGGCTGGTCCGGATCGCCGTGGTGGGCGTGGCGGTCGTGATCGCCGTCGCGGCCGGCGCGCTCGGATTGTTCGCCGGAACGCCGAAGGGCTTCCTGCCGTCGGAAGACCAGGGGGCATTCTTTGCGGCGATGCGCCTGCCGGAAGGTGCCTCGATCAACCGCACGGAAGCGCTCGTCGCACAGGTCGAGAACATCGTCCGCGCAACGCCAGGCGTCGAGGGCATGCTGTCGGTCGTCGGCCTCAACTTCATCGATTATGTCGCGACCTCGAACCAGGCGTTCTTCGTCGTCCGCCTGAAACCATACGAGCAACGCACCGCGCCGTCGGAACATGTCGACGCCATCCTGCAGCAATTGCGGCCGAAACTGGCCGCGATTCAGGGGGCGGTCGTGTTTCCGTTCAACCTGCCGCCGATCCTCGGCCTCGGCAACACGGGCGGTTTCCAGTTCGCGCTGGAGGCGCTTCAGGGGCAGTCGGCGACCGACCTCGCCGCCACGATGCGGGGTTTCCTGGTGGCGGCCAATCAGCAACCCGAGCTGTCGGGCGTCTTCAGCACCTTCGCGGCCGACACGCCCCAGGTCTATCTCGACATCGATCGCAACAAGGCGCAGGTGTTGGGCGTCAAGGTCAGCGACGTCTTCAGCGCCCTGCAGTCGACGCTCGGCAGCTTCTATATCAACGACTTCAACCTGTTCGGCCGGACCTGGCAGGTCAACGTCCAGTCGGACGTGCGCTTTCGCGATGCGATCGACGACATCTACCGCGTCTACGTGCGCAACAGCGCCGGCGCCATGGTGCCGATCCGCGCCGTGGCCAAGGCGCGCCTGGTCCAAGGTCCGCAGGCGGTGATCCGTTACAACGGCTTCCGCGCCGCGATCGTCAACGGGGCGCCGCGCGCCGGCTTCAGCTCGGGTCAGGCGCTCGCCACCATCGAGCGCCTTGCCGGCTCGACCCTTCCGAGCGGCTACAGCTTCGAATGGACCGGCACGGCCTTCCAAGAGAAGGCTTCGACGGGGAAGACCGGCATCGTGCTCGGCTTTGCTGTCCTGTTCGCCTATCTGTTCCTGGTGGCGCTCTACGAAAGCTGGAACATTCCGATCCCGGTGTTGCTATCGGTCACGGTGGGCATTCTCGGTGCGATCGTCGGATTGTCGGTCTCGGGTCTCGCATTCGATGTCTACGGCCAGATCGGTCTTGTGGTGTTGGTCGCGCTGGCGGCCAAGAACGGCATCCTGATCGTCGAGTTCGCTGCCGAGCAGCGCCGGCAGGGGGCCCCGATCGTGGATGCGGCGGTGGAGGGCGCGCGCCTGCGCTTCCGTCCCGTCATGATGACCAGCTTTGC
>DATJNS010000562.1:0-2878 GCA_035507915.1 Candidatus Sulfotelmatobacter sp. | reverse complement strand
GCCGTCGAGCCGCGCCAGCGGCCGCGCCGCGTCATCTGCGAATAGCCCACGCCATAGCGCTGCGTGCCGTTGAGGTCGGGATTGAGGGGAAAGCCCGCCTGCTGCGCCGCTTCGACGAACCGGTGGGTCAGCGGCAGGATGGTGCGGTAGTCCTCGACCTTCAACGGCCCGCCCTGGCCGCGCACCGCGGGGTCGCCCTTCTGGACGTAGTGCTCGGCCTTCTTGAAGAAGGGCAGCACCGCGTCGTAGCTCCAGCCGCGGCAGCCCATCTGCGCCCAGCCGTCGAAGTCGGCCGGCGCGCCGCGCACGTAGAGCATGCCGTTGATCGACGACGTGCCGCCCATGACGCGGCCGCGCGGCCACTCGATGCGCCGCGCGCCCGAGCTCGCTTCCGGTTCGGTCGTGTAGTTCCAGTTGACCAGCGGATTGCGCAACAGCTTGCGCATGGCGGCCGGGATGTGGATCCACGGATACCAGTCGGTCGGGCCGGCCTCGAGCAGGATCACGGACGCGTCGGTTTCCGACAGGCGAGACGCCACGGTGCAGCCGGCCGAGCCCGCCCCCACCACCACGTAATCCGCTTGCATGGGTTTCCTCTTTCTCTTTTCTCATCCCCGTGACGCGGGACGGCAGGGGGAAAGTCACGGCCGATCCGCCTGTCGAGTGCTGGCGCCGCCGCGACGATACCAACCCATCACGTCATCCCGGCGAAAGCCGGGATCCAGGGGCAAGTGACGGGCGTCGGGGTGTGTGACCCTGGATCCCGGCTTTCGCCGGGATGACGATCTTGTTTGAGCCACGGGTCTTTGTCATCGGGGTTGGGGCGCGGTTCCACCCGGTTCGCCGGCGGTCTAGCATGGTGGCGCGCGGATGAGGGCGGGTCGGATGCTGGATGGCGTGAAGGCGAAGAGCTTCGTCGATCAGTGCTGGGGCGACAGCATCGTCCCGACCTTGATCGACTACATAAAGATCCCGAACAAATCGCCGGCCTTCGATCCGGCGTGGGCGGCGCACGGCTACATGGATGACGCCGTCACGCTGTTCGAGAACTGGGCGCGGCGGTGTCTCGCCGGATTGCCCGGCGCCACGCTCGACATCGTCCGGCTGCCGGGGCGCACGCCGCTGATGTTCTTCGAGATCCCGGGAACCGGGCTAGACACGGTCCTGCTGTACGGCCATCTCGACAAGCAGCCCGAGATGGTCGGCTGGGCCGACGGCTTCGGGCCGTGGCTCCCGCGGCTCGACGGCGACAAGCTCTATGGCCGCGGCGGCGCCGACGACGGCTATGCGATGTTCGGGGCGTTGACCGCGCTCGCGGCCTTGCGCGCGCAGCAGGTGCCGCATGCCCGTTGCGTCATCGTCATCGAGGCCTGCGAGGAAAGCGGCAGCGTCGACCTGCCCTTCTATATCGATCATCTCGCCGACCGGATCGGTCGCCCGTCGCTGGTCGTCTGCCTCGATTCCGGCTGCGGCAACTACGATCAGCTGTGGATGACGACCTCGTTGCGCGGCGTCGCGGCCGGCACATTGACGGTCGAGGTGTTGAGCGAAGGCGTGCATTCGGGCGACGCCTCCGGCGTCGTGCCGTCGAGCTTTCGGATTTTCCGGCAGCTCCTGTCGCGGCTGGAGGACGAGACGACCGGCGCGATCCGGCCCGCCGCGCTCTATGCGCAGGTGCCGGCCGAGCGGGTCGAGCAGGCCAAACGCGCGGCCGCCGCGCTCGGCGACACGGTCTACACCAAGTTCCCGTTCGTCGGCGGCACCCGCCCGATGGCCGACGACACGACCGAGCTGGTGCTCAACCGGACCTGGCGGCCGCAGCTCGCGGTGACCGGCTTCGACGGCGCGCCGAAGCCTCGTGACGCCGGCAACGTGCTGCTGCCGCACACGACCGCCAAGCTGAGCCTGCGGTTGCCGCCGACGCTGGATGCCGACGCGGCCGGCGCAAGCTTGAAGAAGCTGCTGGAGGACGACGCGCCCTACGGCGCGAAGGTCGCCTATACGCTGCAAGGCGCCTCGGCCGGATGGAATGCGCCGGCCCTGGCGCCGTGGCTCGAATCCTCGCTGGCGCGCGCGTCGGCGGCGGCGTTCGGCGCGCCGCCCGCCTACATGGGCGAAGGCGGCAGCATCCCGTTCATGGCGATGCTCGGCGCGAAATTTCCCGCGGCGCAGTTCGTCGTCACCGGCGTGCTCGGGCCGCAGTCGAACGCGCACGGGCCCAACGAATTCCTGCATCTGCCGACCGGCCGGCGCATCACCCAGGTCATCGCGCAGGTGCTGGCCGACCACACCGCGCGACAGTGAGGGGCAGGCGAAGGAGAAGGGCAGGGGATCATGTGCCGCAACATCAAGACGCTGTTCAATTTCGAGCCGCCGGCGACCGATGAGGAGATCCGTGCGGCCTCGCTCCAGTTCGTCCGCAAGCTGAGCGGCTTCACTGCGCCGTCGAAGGCCAACGAGGCGGCCTTCGGCGACGCGATCGAGGAAGTGTTCCACGTGGCCCGCCGCCTGATCGACCGGCTGGAGACCAACGCCTCGCCGCGCAACCGGGAAGCGGAGGCGGAGAAGGCGCGGCCGCGGGCGGCCGAGCGGTTCGGGCGCCCGGCCTCGGCTTGAGGTCGCGCGATCGCCGGCGTCGTCCGCGGAATTTCCAACGCGAGCGTAGCCCCGCACCCTGATCGGGGGACCGACGGGTGCGGGGCGAACGCCTCAGGCCTCTTCCGTCACCACCAGTACGGTGGGAGCGCCGCCATTGCTGATCGAGGCGGCATGCTGGAGCGCTTCCTGGCCGCCGGCGGAGGTCGCGCAGGCTTTGAGCGCGTCGAGATTGGGGAAGCTGACATCCGACATGAGGTGGTAAGGCGGCGGCGCGAAAGCC
>DATJNS010000561.1:0-18150 GCA_035507915.1 Candidatus Sulfotelmatobacter sp. | reverse complement strand
CGGCGCGACAGGCGGTGGTGCCGGCGGCGAGACCATCGCTGTGCCCGCCGACGCCGAGGCGCCGGGCGGCACCGCGGCAATCGGCGCCGGCTTGGCCGGCGACGCTGCGACCGGCATCGGTGCCGCCGGTGTTGGCGGCGGCACGGGTGGACGCGGCGGCGGCGCCGACGACGGTGGCGGCAGCGCCGCAACCTCGACCGGCCGGCTCGCCGCCGGCGGCGGGGGCGGCGCGGTCACCGGCGGCGGCATGGCAGCCTCCTGGGTCGCCGCCCCCACGACCGGCGCGGGCAACGCCAAGCGTTGACCGGGCTCCAGCGCATAAGGCGGCTGCAGGTCATTGGCACGCACCAGCGTGCTCATGTCGACGCCGTAGCGCCGCGCCACGCTCCACACCGTGTCGCCAGGCTCCACGAGATGACCGCGGGGCCGCGGGATCACGAGATGCTGGCCCGCCTGCACGCCGTAGGGTGGCTGCAGGTTGTTGGCATCGATCAGCGATTTGACCGGAATGTCGAAGCGTCGCGCCACCGCATAAGCGGTGTCGCCACGCTGCACGACGTAGCTCGTGTCGTGCGCCCCGAGGCTCGCCGACGCGGTCGATGCCGGCGTCGACGGCGCGCCGAACGACGCGGGCGGCGCGTGCGGGCTGCGGCTTACCGTGTTGACCTCGACCGGTGCCGGCGGCTCCGTGCGCTCACACGCGCCAAGGCCGAGCGATCCGATCAACGCCGCGCCGAACACCGCCTGTTGTATGAGTGATCGCCTAGGCTTCACAATATCTAGTCTAAGCGAGAATCGAGCGGCTCTCAACGGCGGCGTGGCGCGCCATCGCGTCGCCGGCAGCTCACGGGCGCCGGCGCAGCCGGGCGATCTCCTTGCTGAGCGGCCGCGGCCGGTCGCCGCCGTGGTCGTGCTCGCTGACCAGGGGCACGAAGCGGACGGCGCCCAGGTCGGTGCTCGCGATCGTGCCGTCGCGCTGGCGCGCCAACCGCAGCAGGCGCTGATCGATCGCGCTCGCCGCCACCGGCACCACCATGATGCCGCTCGGCCCGAGCTGCTCGATCAGCGCCGGCGGGACCGCCTCGTCGGCCGCCGCCGTGACGATGATGCGATCGAACGGCGCATGGTCGGGCCAGCCGAGCGAGCCGTCGCCGGCCATGGTTTCGACGTTGCGGATGCGCAGCTCCTTGAGCCGCGCCTCGGCGTCCCGCAAGAGTTCGGGGTGCCGCTCGACCGTGTAGACGCGGCGCGCGAGATGCGCCAGCACCGCGGTCTGATAACCCGAGCCGGTGCCGACTTCGAGCACCTTCGAGCGGTGGTTGAGCGCGAGCGCCGCCGTCATCATGGCGACGATCAAGGGCTGGCTGACGGTCTGGCCGTGACCGATCGGCAGCGCGGTATTGTCGAAGGCGTGCTCCTGGAAGGTCGGCGGCACGAACCGCTCGCGCGGGATGCGCTCGAGCGCCGCCAAGACCTTGTCGTCCGTGATGCCGGACTCGCGCAGCACCGCGATCAACCCGGCCGCGCGCGGATCGGCGGTCATGACAGCGCGCGCTCGAGATGGCGCGCGGTGCGGCCATGGGTCAGATCGAGATGCAGCGGCGTCACCGCGATGCGGCCGTCGTTGACCGCGGCGAGGTCGGTGCCCGGCTGGGTCGGCTCCTCGGTGCGCATCGGGCCGATCCAGTAGTAGTGCTCGCCGCGCAGGTCGAGCCGTTCGCCGAGCTCGTCGCCGATCTTGCGCCGGCCCTGGCGCGCGATCTCGATCGGACCGACCTGCGCGGGCGGCCGGTTCGGAAAGTTGACGTTGATGAGCACGTTGGACGGCCAGCCCGCGGCCGCCAGCTGGCGGATCACGCGGGGTGCGTGGCGCTCGACGCTGTCCCAGCGCACCGGCTTGCCTTGCGCGACCTCGAGGCTGAGCGCGATCGCCGGCACGCCGAGGAGCGTCGCCTCCATGGCCGCCGCGATCGTGCCCGAATAGGTCACGTCCTCGCCGAGATTGCCGCCGCGGTTGACCCCCGACAGCACCAGGGTCGGCCTGTGCGCGCGCATGATCTGGTTGACCGCGAGCAGCACGGCGTCGGTCGGCGTGCCGTCGACCGCGAAGCGCCGCCGCCCGAGCTGGCGGATGCGCAGCGGCCGACGCAGGGTCAGGCTGTGCCCCGCCCCGCTCTGCTCGAGCTCGGGCGCCACGACCCAGATGTCGCGCGAGAGCTCGCGCGCGATGCGCTCCAGCGACTTGAGCCCGGGCGCCGCGATGCCGTCGTCGTTGGTCAGGAGGATACGTGCCTCGTCGAGCGGCAGCGGCCGGAATTCCGTCATACGCGCCGAAGCATTTCGAGCCCGCCCATGTAGGGCCGCAGCGCCGGCGGCAGCGCGATCGAGCCGTCCGCTGTCTGGTAGTTTTCGACGATGGCGATCAGCGTGCGTCCGACCGCGAGCGCCGATCCGTTCAGCGTGTGGACGAACTGCGTCTGCTTGGAGCCCGCCTCGCGCCAGCGCGTGCGCATGCGGCGCGCCTGGAAATCGCCGCAGGTCGAGCAGCTCGAGATCTCGCGATAGGTCTTCTGACCGGGCAGCCATACCTCGATGTCGTAGGTGCGGCGCGAACCGAAGCCCATGTCCCCGGCGCACAGCGCGACGGTGCGGAACGCCAGGCCGAGGCGCTTCAGGACCTCCTCCGCGATGCCGGTCATGCGCGCGTGCTCGGCGTCCGACTGGTCGGGCCGGCAGAGCGACACCAGCTCGACCTTGGGGAACTGGTGCTGGCGGATCATGCCGCGCGTGTCGCGTCCGGCCGCGCCAGCCTCGGAGCGGAAGCACGGCGTGTAGGCGGTGTAGCGCAGCGGCAGGCTCGCGCCGTCGATGATCTGATCGCCGGCCAGGTTGGTGAGCGGCACCTCGGCGGTCGGAATCAGCCACAGGCCGGTGGTGGTGCGGAACTGGTCGTCGGCGAACTTCGGCAGCTGGCCGGTGCCGAACAGCGTCTCGTCGCGCACCAGCAGCGGCGGCGCCACCTCGGTGTAACCGAACTCGCCCGTGTGCATGTCGAGCATGAACTGGGCGAGCGCGCGCTCGAGGCGCGCGAGCGCGCCCTTGAGCACGACGAAGCGCGCGCCGGACAACCGCGTCGCGGTATCGAAATCCATCAGGCCCAGCGCTTCGCCGAGCGCGACGTGATCCTTGGGCGCGAAATCGAAGTGCGGCGGCTCGCCGACGCGCCGCAGCTCGATGTTGGCGGTCTCGTCGGGGCCGTCGGGCACGTCGGCGGCCGGCAGGTTGGGCAGCATCGCGAGCAGCGCCTGCAGCTCGTCCCCGAACGTGCGCTCCTCGAGCTCCATGTCGGGGATGCGGCGCTTGATCTCCGAGACCTCGTCCTCGAGGTCGGTGGTGTCGGCGCCCTTGCCGCGCGCCTGGCCGATCGCGCGCGATGCCTCGTTGCGGCGCTGCAGCAGCGCCTGCAACGCCGTTTGGACCGTGCGCCGCTTGGCGTCGAGCGCGAGCACCTGCGACGACGCCGGCGCCAGGCCGCGGCGCGCCAGCCCGGCGTCGAAGCCGGCCGGATCGGAGCGGATGAGGGCGATGTCGTGCATCGGGGCCGTTGTCGGGCTTTGAACGAAATTGCCGGTTATATACGGGCTGCCGGGCGCCGGGTCCACCGGCACACGGCCGTCAGCCGGTCTTGGTCGGCGCGACCGGCTCGCCCAAGGTCTGCATCAGACGGTTGGCCCAGGCGAACATGGCGGCGGCGTGCACCAGGTCGAGAATCTCGAGATCGGACAGGCCGACCGCGCGCAGCGGCGCCAGGTCGGCCGCGGTCAGGCGCTCGGGCGCGCGCGTGAGCGTGGCCGAGAAATCGACGATCGCGCGTCGCCGTGCGTCGAGCTCGGTTCCCGGCCCCTCCTCGAGCAGCCGGCCCATCACCTCGCGCTCCTTGGTCAGCTCGACGAAGCGCCGTGCGTGAACCGACACGCAGTACGGGCAGCCGTTGATCAGCGACACCGCGACCGTCGCGAGCTCGCGCTCGGCGCGCGGCAGCCCGCGCGGCCCGTACATCACCGCATTGAACAGCGACGAGCGCTGGCTCAACGCCTCGACGTCGTGCACCAGCAGCAGATAGTAGGGCGAGGTCTTGGCGGTCGGCAGGCTCTTCTCGAGCACCGCGATCTGCTCGGGCGTGGCGTCGTCGAGCGTGACGGTCTCGATCCAGGCATCCCAGTCGAGGGCGTCGGCGGTGAACCGCGGGGCGCTCACGGCCGCGCCTCCTCGGCGAGCGCGCGCAGCCCGGCGAGCACGCGCACCTGGTAGCTCACGAACGCGATCAGCTGGGACAGCGTGACGATGTCGCGCGGCGCGAGCCCGACCGCCAGCAGCGCCTCGAGATGCGCCGGTGTCGCGCTCTCCGGATGCGCCATCAGGCGCGCGGCATGGCGGAGGATCGCCGCGACGCGCGCCGATGGTGCCGGATCGAGCGCCGGGGCGTCGGGCCCCTGCTCCGCCACCGCGGCCAATGCGGCGCCGCCGACCGCGTGGAGCCTCGTGCGGTAATGCGTGGCGAGCCGATCTGCCTGGTGCAGCACCGCCATGCGCAGCGCGACGGCGGCGCGCTCGGCCAGGCTGAGGCCGCCGGGCTCCGCCGGCGCCAGCAGCACGGCATGGCTGCCCTCGCTATAGCGCACCAGATCGGGCTTCTGGCGGCGCAGCTCGAACAGGCGCGAACCTTCGGCAATGCCCGCGACGTCGTCGATCACATCCGTCATGGCGGCGTCCCTTTCAGGTGCTCCGGCGCGAAGAAGGGCGTCGGCTCGAGCTCGGGCTCGGCGAAGGCGTCGAGCTGGCGGCGCATGTGGTCGAGGTCCTCGCGGAAGATCGCCGCCGCGATCGCATCGGTCAGGCGCGCCGCGCCAATGTCGACGCCCGGGATCTCGCCGGTCAACGCGCCGTGGCTCGCCGTCGCGCCGAAATTGAACAGATGGATGCGCGCGAGCGCCGGCGGATCCGAAGGCGTGCGCGGCTGCAGCTCGAAGCCCGGGCCGAGATAGGGATAGCGCGCGAGATGCGGCCGTTCGAGCGCCGCCGGCGGCGCATGGCGGTCGCCCCAGGTTGCAATCGCTTGTGCCAGCGCCGCGAGCTCCGGGCAGGTCGCAAGATCGATCTGGAACCCGGTGGCGACGATCAGGAAATCGGCGCCGACCGGCTCGCTCGTGCCGTCCAGCCGCAGCGCCACGCGCGCGTCGTCGCGCCGTGCCGCCACGACCGGCGTGGCGAGGTGGATGTGGAACGCGGGCTGGCGGAGCGTGCGCAGCACGGTCTCGTGCGGCGGCGGCGGCGCGTGATCGTCGCGATAGACCAGGTGCGCCCAGCGGTCGGCGTCGTCGAGCGCGCCGATGCCGACGAAGAAGCCGGCCAGCGCGGCGCCGCGACCCTTGTTGACCTGCGGCAGTACCGGACGCCGAACGTACATGTCGACGCGCGCGGCGCCGGCCTCCAGCGCCGTCGCCGCGTTGTCCCATGCGGCATCGCCGCCGCCGAGCACGGCAATGCGCCGGCCTGCCAACCGCGTGAAGTCGATCGCCTCGTTGGCGTGCGCTGCCAGGTCAGGCCACAGCGACCGGTCGACGAAGTCGGGCGTGTAGAGCCCGCCGGCCCCGCCCCGCCCGGTCGCGAGCACGACGCGTCGCGCATGCAGCACGCGCGTGCCCACCGCATCGCAGACCGTCACCGCGATCATGTCGTGGAGCGGCTCGAGCCGCGTGACGGTTACGTCGTTCTCGATCGGCAGGCGCAGCACGCGCTGCAGCCAGCCGAGATAATCCATCCAAGTGGCGCGCGCGATCTTGTAGAGACGCCGCCACGCCTCGGCGCCGTGGATCGCCTCGTACCAGGCGCGGAAGGTCAGCGACGGCACGCCGAGCGCCGGCCCCGGCAGCTGCTTGGGCGAGCGCAAGGTCTCCATGCGCGCGAAGGTGAGCCACGGCCCCTCGCGCCCGGCCGAATTGCGGTCGAGGACGCGGATGTTGGGGATGCCCCTGAACAGCAGCCCGGCCGCGGCCGCGATGCCGCACATGCCGGCGCCGACCACGAGCACGTCGACCAAGGGGCGTCCGTCCGGATCGGTCCGGGTTGCCGCCCACGGCCGTGCCGGAAGGTTGAGGAGCTCGAGATCGCGCGCGACCCGCGCCTCGTGCGCCGCCAATCCCGGCGGCGCCGCATCCGGCGCGTGGGGGCTCATGCGCGCCGCATCATCCGCTCGACTGCGCGGCCTCCGCGGCTTCGCGCTGGGCGCGCTGGCGCTCGATGATCTTGCCGGACACGATCGAGCCCTCGTAGAGCGCCAGCATCGGGATCGCCAGGCTGCACATGCTCAGCGGGTCGGGCGGCGTGAAGATCGCCGCGAACACGAAGATGCCGAGATAGGCGAAGCGGCGCTTCGACGCCAGGTCGGCCGTGGTGATCAGGCCCACGCGCACGAGCAGGCTGAGCAGCACGGGCAACTGGAACGCCAGACCGAAGGCGAAAATCAAGGTCATGACCAGGGAGAGGTACTCGTTGACCTTGGGCATCACCTCGATCGGCAGGGTGCCGTCGCCGCCGGGCGTCTCGAAGCTGATGAAGAAGCGCCAGGCGAGCGGAAAGATCACGTAGTAGACCAGCGCGCCGCCCATGAAGAACAGGATCGGCGTCGCGATCAGGAACGGCAGGAAGGCGCGGCGCTCCTTGCGGTAGAGGCCGGGCGCGACGAACATCCAGATCTGCGTCGCGATGATCGGGAAGGACACGAACAAGGCGGTCCAGAACGCCACCTTCATGTAGGTGAAGAAGGCCTCGGTCAGGTTCGTGAAGATCATGTGGCGCCCGCTTTCGCCGGCGAGCGCGACCGCCAGCGGACGGGTCAGGAAGCCGTAGATGTCCTTCGAGAAGTAGTAGCAGACCGCGAACGTGATCATCAGCGCCACGAACGACCACATCATGCGGTTGCGCAGCTCGACCAGATGATCGAGCAGCGGCATCTTCTTGTCGTCGATATCGTCCTCAGGCACGGTCGTGCGGAGCGGACGTGGCGGCGACCGGCTCGGCGGACGGCGGCGTCGCCTCGGCGGGCGCTGGGCTGGCGGGCGGCGTGCCGGGCGCCGTCACCGCCGGAAGGTCGGGAAACGGCAGAGTCGGCTCGTCGCTCGACGCAGCGGCTGCCTCTGCCTCGACCGCAGGCGGCTCGATCGCGGGCGGCGCGCTCGAGATCACGTGGGACATGTTCGCGGGGTCGTTGAGGGCTTTCTCGACGTCGACCGGATCGAGTGTGTTCTGGATGTCGGCGTTGAGCTGGCGGGTGGCGTCCTCGATGTCCTTCTTGACGTCGGCGAGCTCGGCCTCGCGCACCATCTGCTCGATGCTGCCCTGGAACTCGCTCGCGACCTGGCGCGCGTGGCGCACCCAATAGCCGAGCGTGCGCAGCGTCTTCGGCAGGTCCTTGGGCTTGATCACGAGCAAAGCGATCACGCCCAGCAACAGAAGCTTGGAGAACTCCAGATCGAACATGGGTGCCGCGACGTCGAGCGAAACGAAACGGGAATGGGCCTAACTCGGCGGTCGATCCGAGGCGGCCGGACTATGGCAGAAGCGCCGGGGGGTCGCAACGCCACCCCACCAGCACCGACGCCGCAGCCGGCCCCTCTTCAAGTAGGCGTTCGGCCGGCCGGCACAAAGGCCCGCCGGCACCCTCAGATCGGCTCGTCGAACCCTGCCGCCGCAATGCCCGCGGCGCCGCCCACGCCGTCGTCGCCCCGCCCGGCCGCGACGCGGCCGTCGTCTTCGGCGTCCTCCTCGTCCTCGGCCGCGGCGGCTGCCCTTTCGGCCCGCTCGATGCGCAGCGCGGCTTCGTCCTCGTCGGGCTCCGCCGCCGCCTCGGCGGCCGCCGCGACGTCGTCCGCGCGCATCGCCAGGGTCGTGAAGGTCGCCCGCTGGTCGAGCAGGCCGGCCGCCTTGAGCTCCTCGACGCCCGGCAGGTCGCCGACGTTCGCGAGCCCGAAGTGGTTGAGGAACTCGTCGGTCGTGACCCACAGCGCCGGCCGCCCCGGGGTCTGCTTGTGACCACGCGGCTTGATCCAGCCGGCCTCGAGCAGCTGGTCGAGCGAGCCGCGGCTGAGCGCCACGCCGCGGATGTCCTCGATCTCGGCGCGCGTCACCGGCTGGTGATAGGCGATGATGGCGAGCGCCTCGATGGCGGCGCGCGACAGCTTGCGGGGCACCTCGACGGTGAGCCGCAGCGCCGACGCCAGGTCGGGCGCCGTACGGATCGCCCAGCCGTCGGCCACCGCGATCAGCTGGACGCCGCGGCCGGCATAATCGTCGGCGAGACGCGCCAGGATTGCCTTGACGTCGGTGTCGGCCGGCAGATGCGCGGCCAGCTCCGCTTCCGTGACCGGTTTGGCGCTCGCGAACAGCAAGGCCTCGACCAGCCTGACGGGAAATTCGATCTCGCTCACGATGGTTCCACCCGCGCTGATTTCAAATAGATCGGGCCGAAGGTCTCGAGCTGACGCAGCAGGATGCGGCCCTGCTTTGCCAGCTCGAGGCTGGCCGCAAAGGTCGATGCGGTGGCGGATCGCACCACCACCGGGTCCTTCAGGTTCTCCGGCAGGAAGCTCATCAACACCTCCCAATCGGGCAGTTTGCCGACGCGCGCCTCGAGCCGCTCGAGCGCGTCCTCGACCGAGTAGAGCTGGGTCGGCGCGATGCGCAGCATCTGGATCTGGTCGACCCGCCGGCGCTGATCGGCGTACGCCTTGAGCAGGTCGTAGAGCACCGCCTCGTAACGCGGCTTCTTGTCGGCGGCGATCACCTCGGGCATGCCGCGGCGGAACACGTCCCAACCGAGCCGCGGCCGCGCCAGCAGGGTCACGCCGGCCTGCTGCATGGCCTCCAGACGCTGCAGCTGGAACGCCAGGTCGGCGGCGAGGTCCTCGCCGGTCGGCGCGTCGGCCGGCGGCTCGGGCAGTAGCAGCCGCGATTTGAGGTACGCCAGCCATGCCGCCATCACGAGATAATCGGCGGCGATCTCGAGCTGGAGCTCCCGCGCCTGGGCGAGGAAGGCCAGATACTGGTCGGCCAGTTGAACGATCTTGATCTTGGTCAGGTCGACCTTCTGCTCGCGGGCGAGCGTCAGGAGGACGTCGATCGGCCCCTCGAAGCCGTCGAGATCGAGCACCAGCGCGACGGTGGCCGGCGTCTCCTCGAAGCCCGGCTCGGCGCCCGGCAGCGTCACGACGTCACTCATTGCAGCCCCGCCATTTGCAAACAGAGTCCGAGAAGCACATTGAAGGGCGGTCCGATCAGCCAGGCGATCGGATTGAACTCGATATGCAGCAGCGTCGCGGCGGCGAACGGCACGACGAACAGCGCGAGGATCAGGATCAAGAGCCCGGTGCGCTCGAGGCGCGCCAACGGCCGCGCCAGCGGCCGCGGCAGCAGGCCGACGGCGACGCGTCCGCCGTCGAGCGGCGGCAGCGGAATCATGTTGAAGATCGCGAGGATCAGGTTGAACTGGAGCGACACCAGGAGATTGGCCTTCCACCACCCCCCAATGAAGGCGGGCAGCTCCGGCACGGTGTGGAGAAGCAGCGCCGATCCGTACGCGAGCAGCAGATTCATGCCCGGTCCCGCCGCGGCGACCCATACCATATCGCGCTTGGGGTTGCGCAGCCGAAAGAAGTTGACCGGCACGGGCTTGGCCCAGCCGAACAAGAACGGCGCGCGCATGAGGAGCAGGAATCCGGGCAGCAGCAGCGTGCCGAACGGGTCGATGTGGCGGAACGGATTGAAGGTGACCCGGCCGGCACGCAGCGCGGTGTCGTCGCCCAGCTTGGACGCGACGAAGCCGTGCGCGGCCTCGTGGAACGTGATCGCGATGATCCCGGGGATCAGCCAGATCGTGACCTTGAAGAGCAGGTCGCCCATGGTCAGGCGGCCGCCAAGAGATCGTCGAGCCGCGCCATCGTCGCGCCGCGATCGAAGGGCCTGGGCGGCGGCAGCGCCGCGGCGGCGCGGGCCACCCGCGCGGCGGCGCTCGCCGACAATGGCCCGATCGCGTCGTCCGCCGCCCGCATGTCCGCCAGGTCGCCGGTGCAGTGGAGCACCGCATCGCAGCCGGCGGCGAGCGCGGTGCGGGCGCGCGTCGCGACATCGCCGGACAGCGCCTCCATCGACAGGTCGTCGCTCACCAGCACGCCGTCGAAGCCGATGGCGCCGCGGATCACCCTGGCGATCGCGCGCGCCGACTGGGTCACCGGCGCGCTCGCGTCGTAGGTTTGGCAGACGATGTGCGCCGTCATCGCCCAGCAGCGGTCCGAGCCGGCGCCGCCGCCGACCTGGCGGAACGGCGCGAAGTCGGTTGCCATCAAGGTCTCGGCCGCCTCGCTCAGGGTCGGCAGCTCGCGATGACTGTCGACCAGCGCGCGGCCGTGGCCGGGCACGTGCTTGATCACGGGCATCACGCCGGCCGCGCGCAGGCCGTCGCAATAGGCCGCGCCGAGCGCCGCGACGATCGCCGGATCGCGATCGAAGGCACGATCGCCGATCACGTCGTGGGCGCCCGGGAAGCTGAGATCGAGCACGGGCGCGCAGTCGACCGTGATGCCGAGGTCGATCAGCTCCTGTCCGATCAGCTGGGCATTGAGGCGCGTCGCCTCGAGCCCGGTCGCGGCGTCCCGGCGATACAGCACGCCGAACCGCGCGGCCGGCGGCGCGCTGCGCCAGTGCGGCGGCTTGAGGCGTTGCACCCGGCCGCCCTCCTGGTCGATCAGGATCGGCGCGTCGGCGCGCCCGACGATCGCGCGCAGCTCCGCAGTCAGCGCCCGAACCTGCGCCGGCGTCTCGACATTGCGGCCGAACAGAATGAAGCCGAGCGGTTGGGCGGCGGCAAAGAACGCGTGCTCGTCCGGGGCGACGCGCGGTCCAGCGAGGCCGTAGAGCACGGCCTTAGGGTTTGACAACCAGGCACCCCTGCTTGCTGTCCTTCGCCTTGATCGCGCCGCACACCTGCCCAGCGGCTGCGGCGTCGCTCAGCGGTCCGCCGTAGATTCGGTACCAGACGCCTTTCTCGCCCAGATCGACGCGCATCACCGACATGTGCAGCGCCGCGAGCGCGGGGAAGGTGCGCTGCAGGCGGGCCCATTCCTGCGCGGTCTGGTCCTGCGCGCGGACCGAGACGAGCTGCACCCGGAAGCCGCCGCCGCCCGACGCGGGCGCCGCCTTCGGTGCGGCAGCCGGCGCCGCCGCGACCTGGGTCTTCGCGGGCGGTGCCGGCGGCGCAGCGGGTGCCGGCGTGCTCGCTGTCTGAACGGGTGCCGGCGGCGTCGGCGCGGCGGCCGCGGCTACTGCCGGCGCCGGCGAAGCGGCAGCAATCGGCGCGGTGACCGGCGGCGCGACGCTCGGGCCCGACGTCGGGGTCGGACCGATCTTGGGCGGCAACGCCGACGACGAGGACGCGGTTGCGGTGGATGACATCGCCGCGGCGGTGTCGGTCGGTCGCGGCAGCGGCGTCTCGGGCGGCGGCAGCAGGCGCTCGACCGGCGGAGCGGCCGCCTTGTCGCCCTCGGGCAAGGTGTTGAGCACCTGCATGTTCTGGTGCGGCACGTCCATGCCGCCGGGCTGCTCCGGACGGACCTTTGCCGGGCTGGTGTCGGCCTTGATCAACGGCGTGGCGCCGGGCGGCGCGGACTGGCGCACGCCCTGGACGTAGGCGTACCAGACGACCCCACTGAAGCCGGCGAGCGCGACCAGCGCGATCAGAATCGGCGCGATCTTGGAGCGGGCCGACGCCTCGGCGCGCGCCGGCATGGCCGGCTCGAGATCGCGCGGGTCGAATTCCTGATGCATCAGCGCATCTCCTCCGCCGGGACGACACCCAGCACCGCCAAGCCCACGGCCAGCACGTTCTTCACACCCTGGACCAGGGCCAGACGCGCCAACGTCTGGTCCGGGTCGCCAGGCACGACGAACCGCAGCGTGGCGTCGTCCTTGCCCTTGTTCCACAGCGCATGGAACCCGGCCGCCAGGTCGTTGAGGTAGAAGGCGACCCGGTGCGGCTCATGCGCCTCGGCGGCTGCTTCGACGATCCGCGGCCAGTTGGCGAGCTGCCTGATCAAACCAAGTTCGGCCGGATCAGTCAAGTACTTGAGGTCTGCTTCAAGCAAACCCACAACATTTAGCTCTTGCTTGTTGAGCTCGGCTGCAGCGTGCCGCATGACCGATGCCGCCCTTGCATGGGCGTATTGGACGTAGAAGACCGGGTTGTCCTTGGTTTGTTCCACGACCTGCTTGAGGTCGAAGTCGAGCGCCGCATCGTTCTTGCGGGTCAGCATGATGAAGCGGACGACGTCCTTGCCGACCTCGTCCACCACCTCACGCAGGGTCACGAAGGTGCCGGCCCGCTTGGACATGCGCACCGGCTGCCCGGCGTCCAGCAAGTTGACGAGCTGGCACAGTCTGACGTCGAGCACGCCTGCTCCGTCGGTCAACGCCTTGACCGCCGCCTGCATACGCTTGACGTAGCCGCCGTGATCGGCGCCCCACACGTCGATCAGCAGCGGGAAGCCGCGCCGCACTTTGTCGCGATGGTAGGCCATGTCGGCGGCAAAGTAGGTCCAGCTGCCATCCGACTTCTTCAACGGCCTGTCGACATCGTCGCCGAACTGGCTAGAACGAAACAATGTTTGCGGCCTCGGCTCCCAGTCCTCGAGGACCTTGCCCTTGGGCGGCTCGAGGGTGCCGACATAGACCAGATCCTTGGCCTGCAGGTCCGCCAGCGCCTGGTCGACGGCACCCGCGGCGACCAGCGCACGCTCCGAGGAGAACACGTCATGGCGCACGCCCAGCGCCGCCAGATCCGCACGAATCAGCGCCATCATGGCATCGATCGCGAAGTCGCGGACCGGCACCAGCCACGCCGCCTCGGGGACGTCGCGCCATTTCGTCCCGTCGCGCGCCGCCAGCGCGCGGCCGACCTCGACAAGATAGTCGCCCGGGTAGAAGCCCTCGGGGACCGCGCCGATCGATTCGCCGAGCGCCTCGCGGTAGCGCAGGTGCGCCGAGCGCGCCAGCATGTCGACCTGGGCGCCCGCGTCGTTGATGTAGTACTCGCGCGTGACCGCGAAGCCGGCCTTGGCGAGCAGGGTCGCGAGTACGTCGCCAACCACCGCGCCACGACCGTGGCCGACATGCATCGGTCCGGTCGGATTGGCCGACACGTACTCGACGTTCACCTTGACGCCGCGCCCGATGTCACTGTCGCCATATGCATTTCCGGCCTGGAGCACGCCGCGCAGCACGCCCTGCCAGACCGCGTCGGCGACCCGCAGATTGAGGAACCCGGGCCCGTCGACCGTGAAGCCGATGACGTCGAGCCCGGGCTCGGCGGCAAGCCGCTCGCCGACCTTCTGGGCGATGTCGCGCGGCTTCTGCCCGGCCGGCTTGGCGAGCACCATGCCGACGTTGCTCGCCAGGTCGCCATGCGCCGGATCGCGGGGCGGCTCGACCGCGACGCGCGTCAGGTCGAGCCCGCCGGGCAGCGCGCCGGCACTCGCAAGATCCTCGATCGCTTTGGCGACCGCGCCCTGAAAGGATTTGAAAATATTGAAGCTTGTCATCTCGCTTGGCTCGGGTGCCGGGCGCCGGTCAAGCCACGCCCGGACGCGTTGAAGAAAGCGCCGCCACGTCACGTCCGTTCGTTGAGGTCGAACAGCCGGCGGTGCTCGTCCATCGCGAAGCGGTCAGTCATGCCCGCGATGTAGTCGGCGACCACGCGCGCGGTCTCGGGCGCGCCGGGCGCGCCGGCCTGCCGCTGCCACTCGGTCGGCAAGGTCTGGGGCTCGGCGAGCAGCAGCCGGAACAGGTCCTGGACGACCCGCCGCGCCTTCGAGGTCATGCGGTTGACCCGGTAGTGCCGGTACATGCGCTCGAACAGGAAGGCTTTCAACGCCCGGTCGTTCGCCTGCATGGCGTCGGAGAACGCCACCAGCGGCCGATCGAGCCGGCGCACGTCGTCGGCCGAGGCGGGCTTGAGCGCGGCGATCCGCCGGCGCGTCTCGGCGAGCAGGTCGGACACCATGCGGTTGATCAGCCGGCGCACCGTCTCATGGATCAGCCGGCTCGGCTCGAGCCCCGGATGGTCGCGCCGCAGCGCCTCGAGCACCGGCCCGACCAGCGGCACCGGCTCGAGGTCGCCGACCGTGAACAGCCCGGCGCGCAAGCCGTCGTCGATGTCGTGGTTGTTGTAGGCGATGTCGTCGGCCAGCGCCGCGACCTGCGCCTCGGCGCCGGCGAAGCTGTCGAGCCTGAGATCGTGGCGCGCGTTGTAGGCGGCGACGGTCGTCGATGGCGTGCGCACCGGACCGTTGTGCTTGACCACGCCCTCGAGCGTCTCCCAGGTCAGGTTGAGGCCGTCGAACGCCGCATAGCGCCGCTCGAGCTGGGTCAGGATCCGGAGCGTCTGGTCGTTGTGGCTGAACCCGCCGAACGGCGCCATCAGGGGCGCCAGCGCGTCCTCGCCGGCATGACCGAAGGGCGTGTGGCCGAGGTCGTGGGCGAGCGCCAGCGCCTCGGCGAGGTCCTCGTTCAGCCCGAGCGCGCGCGCGGTCGAGCGCGCGATCTGCGCCACCTCGAGGCTGTGGGTCAGCCGCGTCCGGTAGTGGTCGCCTTCGTGATAGATGAAGACCTGGGTCTTGTACTGCAGGCGGCGGAACGCGCTGGCGTGCAGCACGCGATCGCGGTCGCGCTGATACACCGAGCGCTCGGCGTCGTCCGGCTCGGCCACCAGCCGGCCGCGGCTCCGGTCGGGATGGCAGGCGAAGGCGGCCGCGCCGACGAACTGCTGGATGGCGACCATGGCGCGCGCACCCTACTCGCGGCCGCCCACCCCAGCAACCGGGCGCCCGGGATTTGACCCAAGCCCCTGGCGCGCCTAAATAAGGCGTACGGCCATGACGGCCCAGGGATTGAGCGATGAGCCAGGTCGATGTCGCCGAGTCGGCGCCTCCGGTCAAAGTGACTGAGAGTGCGGCACGCCGAATCGCCTTCCTGATGACGCAGGAGACTACGCCCAACCTGAAGCTGCGCCTCGCGGTCTCGGGTGGCGGCTGCTCGGGTTTCCAGTACGGCTTCAGCTTCGACGACACCGTCAACCCGGACGACCGCGTGTTCGCGCGCGACGGCGCCGAGATCGTGATCGACGAGACCTCGCTCGAGCTGCTCGGCGGCGCCGAGATTGACTTCGTCGAGGACTTGGTCGGCGCCGCGTTCCAGATCCGCAACCCGAACGCGACCTCGAGCTGCGGCTGCGGCAACTCCTTCTCGATCGGCTGAAGTCCGGTCACTATGAGGCGTCACGCCCGCGAAAGCGGGCATCCAGGGTCGTAGACACTGCCGTCCGACTCCTGGTTCCCCGCTTTCGCGGGGATGACGGGAAGGAATAACCGGCGCTGCCATGAAGATCGCGACCTGGAACGTCAACTCAGTCAAGGCGCGGCTGCCGCTGCTGACGCGCTGGCTCGACATGGCCAAGCCCGACGTCGCGCTGCTCCAGGAGATCAAGTGTCTCGAGAGCGACTTCCCGGCGCTCGAGATCAAGGGCCTCGGCTACCACGCCGAGCTGGTCGGCCAGAAGAGCTACAACGGCGTCGCCGTGCTGTCGCGCCGACCGATGACGGTGATCGAGCGCGCGTTGCCCGAGGCCGCCGCGCTCGACCGCGCGCCCGACAACCAGGCGCGCTACCTCGAGGTCGAGATCGACGGGCTGCGCGTGGCGTCGCTCTATCTACCCAACGGCAACCCGGTCGACACCGACAAGTATCCCTACAAGCTCGCCTGGATGGAGCGCCTGTGCGAGCACGCCGCCAAGCTCCTCAAGGCCGAGATCCCATTCGTGCTCGGCGGCGACTACAACATCTGTCCGACCGACGACGACGTCTACGATCCCAAGGGGTGGCGCGAGGACGCGCTGTGCCGCCAGGACTCGCGCGCGCGCTTCCGGCGCCTCATCCATCTCGGGCTGACCGACGCGTTCCGCGCCATCGAGCCGCGCGCGCATCGCTACAGCTTCTGGGACTACCAGGCCGGCCGCTGGCACCGCGACGAAGGGCTACGCATCGACCACCTGCTGCTGTCGCCGCAGGCCGCCGATCGCCTGATCGGCGCTGGCATCGACAAGACGCCGCGCGGCTGGGACCGCGCGTCCGATCACACGCCGGTGTGGTGCGAGCTCGAGCCGCCGGCGACCGGCGGCCTGTTCGGCAAGGCCGCCTGAGGGCGTCCGCCAGGCTCTACGCCCGGCGGGGGAACTCCACCGCGACGACGTTGTGCGCGGCCGGCGTCGCGGCAGTGTCCAGCAGCACGGCGTCGATGCGCGCGGCGAGCTCGTCGCGCTGATAGGGCTTGGTGAGCCACGGCAGGCCCTGGTCCTCGCCCTTGGGCAGCTCCGGATAGCCGGTCACGAGAATGATCGGCAGGCTGGGCCAGGTCTGGCGGATCAGGCGCGCGAGCTCGGTTCCGGTGAGGCCCGGCATCGCGTGGTCGGTGATCACGAGGTCGACCTTGGCCGCCGAGCGCAGCATGGTGAGCGCACCGATCGCCGAGGTCGCCTGCATGACGGCGTGGCCGAGATCCTCGAGCATGGCGGTGGTGCTCGCGATCACCAGGGGATCGTCGTCGACCAGCAGGATCTCGCGGCCTTGGACGCGCGCGGGCGCCGGCGGTTTCGCGGGCGCCGGCCGCACGGCGACGGCGCTTTCGGCGACCGGCAGCCACAGCTCGATCGTCGTGCCGGCGCCGAGCCGGCTGGCGATGCGCGCGACGCCGCCCGACTGCGCGGCGAAACCATGGACCATCGACAAGCCGAGCCCGGTGCCCTTGCCGACCCCCTTGGTGGTGAAGAACGGCTCGGTCGCGCGCTTCAAGGTCATCTCGTCCATGCCGACGCCGGTATCGGTCACCGCGATGCAGACATAGCTGCCGGCCGGCAGGCCGCGCATGCCGGAGCTCGCGGTCTCGGCGCGCGCCGCGATGGTGAGGCGGCCGCCGTCCGGCATGGCGTCACGCGCGTTGAGGCTGAGGTTGAGCAGCGCGAGCTCGAGCTGGTTCGGGTCGACCCGGGTCGGCGCCAAGCCGGGCTGGAACTCGGCGACGATCTGGATGGTCGGTCCGAGCGAACGGCGGAGCATCTCGGTCATGCCGCCGACCAGCTGGGCGACGTCGACCGCCTCGGGCTTGAGCTCCTGGCGCCGCGCGAACGCCAGCATGCGCCGGGTGAGCGCCGCGCCGCGCTCGGCCGCCTTCATCGCGCCGTCGATGAAGCGCCGCGCCTCGGGATCGTCGCTCGGCCGGCGCGACAGCACGTCGAGATTGCCCAGCACGGCGGCCAGCACGTTGTTGAAGTCGTGCGCGACGCCGCCGGTCAGCTGCCCCAGGCTTTCGAGCTTCTGCATCTCGTGGAGCTGGGCGAGCGCCGCCTCGCGCTCCTGCGTGCGCTCCTCGACGCGCTGCTCGAGCTCCAGGTTGGCGCGCTCGAGGTCGACGGTGCGCTCGGCGACGCGCCGCTCGAGCTCGGCGTTGAGCGTTTCGAGCTGGCGGGTCTTGCGGTAGAGCTCGGCGAACACCTTGACCTTGGCGCGCAAGAGCTCCGGCACCACCGGCACCGGCACGTAGTCGACCGCGCCCGCCTGGTAGCCGCGCAGACGATCGAGCTCGGTGATCTGGATCGCCGACACGAAGATGATCGCGATGCGCGCGAAGCGCGGATGCTCGCGGATCATCGACGCCAGCTCGAAGCCGTCGAGGTCGGGCATGCACACGTCGACCAGCACGAGCGCGATGTCGTTCTTGAGCAGATGCTCGAGCGCCTCCTTGGCCGAGCTCGCCTTGATGAGGTTCTCGCCCAGCTCGCCGAGCGTCGCCTCGTAGCTCAGCAGCTTGCCCGGCTGGTCGTCGACCAGCAGGATGTTGACCTTCTCGAAGCTGTTCACGGCGCGGCCCCCTGCCCTAGCGGTGCAGCCACATGCGCAGCGCCGACAAGAGCTGCTCGGTGTTGACCGGCTTCGCCAGATAATCCGACGCGCCGGCCTCCAGGCATTTCTCGCGGTCGCCCTTCATCGCCTTCGC
>DATJNS010000560.1:0-3785 GCA_035507915.1 Candidatus Sulfotelmatobacter sp. | reverse complement strand
GCTCGGCATGATGCTGCGCGTCGCCTGCGAGCGCGGCGGCATCACGGGCACGCGCTTCCAGTTCGTGCGCCACAATGCGCGCAACGAGTCGGTCCTGTGCGCGCTCGCGCCCGAGGCTGCGGCGCTCGACGATCTGGCGGGCCGCAGCGCCGCGCTCGGCGCGCGCCTGACGCCGCACGGCGACGAGGTCGTGATCGCGCCGTCGGGCTAGGCAGGGGCCGCGCCGAGCCAGTCGAGCGTGCTCTCGCGCTCGATCTGCTCGAGCCGCGCGTAGAGCGGACCGGCGGCGGCGCCGAGGCGGCCGGTCAGGCGCATGAACTTCGCCTCGCGCTCGGTCGCGCTCATCGGCAGCTCGGGCGTGCCGGGATAGGCCTCGACCCTGCGCTCGAGCCGGCGCCCGTCGGCCAGCTCGATGCGCGTCGTGGTCGCCCAGCCGCCGTGTCCGGCGCCCGTCACCGCGACCTTGCGAGTCAGCGCGCGGATCTTCGGATCGGCGAGCGCCGCCTCGCTGAAGCTGGCGGGATCGCGCGGATCGGCGGTCAACGCGATCGCGACGCAGAACGGGATGCTGTATTGCGCCAGGACCATGTCTTGCGGCGCGGTGTCGGCGTGCATCTCGACCATGCGCGCGCTGCCCTCGACGATCACCGCGCGCACGGCGTCGGCCGAGAAGCCGTGCTCCTCGCGCAACGCCATCACGGCGGTGACCGGCGTGTGCGCGGTGATGTGGCAGGGATAGCGCTTGAGGCACAACGCCAAGGTCAACCAGGTCTCGCCCAGTCCGGCGGTGAGCTGGGCGACGTCGGTCTCGGGGCAGAAGGCGGCGAGGAAGCCGTACGGACCCTCGAGCACGGTGTCGGGGCCGGTGAAGCCGTTGGCGGCGAGCCGCGCGGCCGTGACGCCGCCCTCCGCGGCGCGCCCGAGATGCAGGCGCTTCACCATGCCGCCGCGGCCGCTTTTGGCGAACTCGAGCAAGCCGCTCGACAGCGAGCCCGCGATGCCGAGCGCGTTGGTCAGCGCGTCGGCGTCGAGCCCGGCGATGTGGCCGGCGGCGACCGCGGCGCCGAACGGGCCGGTCAGGCCCGGCGCGTGGAAGCCGCGCGCCTCGACCGAATGCTTGGTCGCGCGCCCGACGCGCACCAGCACTTCGCACCCGGCGACCAGCGCGGCGAGCAGTGCCCGGCCGCCGGCGCCACGCTCCTGCGCCACGGCCAGCGCGGCCGGCACCAGCACGGCGCCTGGATGCGCGCCGGCGCCGGGCTTGGTCAGGCTGTCGAGCTCGAAGGCGTGCGCCAGCACGCCGTTGGCGAACGCGGCACATTCGGCGCGCACCGGCTCGCCGGCCGCGCCGAGGATGCGGCTCGCGCCGCCGCGCCCGAGCGCCGCCATCTGCTCGGCGACGATGCGGCCGGCGGGTTGCGCATGGCCGTAGACGACGGCGGCGACCGTGTCGATCAGGCAATCCTTGGCGCGCCGCACGACCTCGGGCGGCAGCGCCTCGTAGCGCAGCGACGCGGCGTAGCGCGCCAACGTCCGGGTCTCGTTCGCCATCCCGTGCCTCCTGCGGCGTTGCGGTCATCGCGACGCCGGCCCACTATAGCGCGGGAGGAAATCGGATGCGTGCGTTCGCGTCGATCGGGACGCTGCTGATCGCGCTGGCGCTCGCTGCGCCCGCGATGGCCGACGATTATCCGACCCATCCGATTCGCGTGATCGTGCCCAATCCGCCGGGCGGTCCGACCGATCTGGTGGCGCGGCTGGTCGGGCCGAAGCTCGCCGAGCGTCTGGGCCAGAGCGTCGTGGTCGACGATCGCGCCGGCGCCGACGGCGTGATCGGCAGCGATGTCGTCGCCAAGGCGCCGCCCGACGGCTACACGTTGCTGCTGACGTCGAGCTCGCACGCCATGCATCCGGCGGTCTACGCGACCATGCCGTTCGACACCGAGGCGGCGTTCACGCCGGTCGCGCTGCTCGTGCGCATGCCGTTCGTCCTGGTCGTCAATCCGGCGCTGCCGGCGCGTTCGGTCGCGGCGCTGATCGAGACGGCGCGCCAGCACCCCGGCCAGCTCAACTACGGCTCGGCGGGCAATGGCGGCGGCGTGCACCTGACCACCGAGCTGTTCAAGCACGTCGCCGGCATCGATCTCGTGCACGTCCCCTACAAGGGCGGCGCGCCGCTGCTGGCGGATCTGGTCGCCGGCCGCGTCCAGGTCGCGATCGTGCCGATCTCGACCGCGATGCCGCTGGTGCGCGACGGGCGGCTGCGTGCGCTCGCGGTGACGAGCGCCGCGCGCGCCGCCGCCCTGCCGGATCTGCCGAGCATCGCCGAGACCCTGCCGGGCTTCGACTCGTCGACCTGGTACGGCGTGTTGGCGCCGGTTGGCACGCCGGCGCCGATCGTCGCGCGGCTCAACGCCGCCCTGGCGCCGATCCTCGGCGAGGACGAGATCGTCGCGCGCGTCACGGCGTTCGGCGGCGAGCCGGCGATCGGTCCGCCCGATGCGTTCGGCGCGCTGATCCACGCCGAGCTGGCGCGCTGGGCTGCGGTCGCGAAACAGGCCGACGTGCATCTCGATTGAGGGGACGCGCCATGCTGATCGCCGATGCGCAGGTCCACATCTGGGCCGCCAACACCCCGGAGCGGCCGTGGGTGAAGGGTCACGAGCACCGCGCGCACCGCCCGGTGCCGTTCTCGGCCGACGATCTGCTGCGCGAGATGGACGGTGCCGGCGTCACGCGCGCCGTGATCGTGCCGCCGTCGTGGGAGGGCGATCGCAACGAGCTGGCGCTTGCCGCGGCCGCGCGCCATCCGGATCGCGTCGCCGTGATGGGGCGGCTGCCGATCGACAGCCCCGAGCACGCCAAGCGGTTGCCCGAGTGGACACGTCAGCCCGGCATGCTCGGCATCCGGCTGACCTTCCGGCAGGGGCACGAGGAGCGGCTGCTCACCGCGCGCGAGCCGGACTGGTTCTGGCCCGGCGTCGAGCGCGCCAGCATTCCCCTCATGATGGCGGCGACCGGCCTCCTGGATCACGTCGGGCCGCTCGCCGCGCGGCATCCCGGCGTGCGACTGGCGATCTGCCATCTCGGCCTGGTCCGCGCCAAGGACGACGCGGCCTTCGCCGATCTGCCGAAGCTGCTCGCGTTGGCGAAGTATCCGAACGTGTCGGTCAAGGCCTCGGCGCTGCCGCGCTTCTCGACCGAGCCTTATCCCTATCCGAAACTGCACCCCTATATCCGGCAGGTGTTCGACGCCTTCGGGCCGCGGCGCATGTTCTGGGGCACCGACATGACGGGGTTGCCGTGCGGCTATCGCGAGGCCGTCACCTTGTTCACCGAGGCGCTGCCCTGGCTCACGGGAAGCGATCGCGCGTGGGTGATGGGCCGCGCCCTGTGCGAGTGGCTGGGCTGGGCATTGCCGAGCTGAGGCGGTCGCGCGTCAGCCGGCCGTCAAGCCCAACTTGCCGGCGATGCCGTAGCCTTCGGCCAGCGCGCGCAGCTTGCCCCAGGTCGCATCCTCGATCGGAATGCCGTTGGCGCGCCGCTCGCGCTCGCGCCGCTGCTCGATCTCGCCCGGATAGTAGATCTCCTCGAAGCCCTCGGCCGGCGGCGTGTCCTTGATGTAGCGCGCGAGCGCCGCGACCTCGCGCTTGAACTCGGCGAGCGGTCGGAAGGCGTCGACCTTGAAGACCGCCATGAAGCAGCCGTCGTTGTGGCGCCCGCTGGGCTCGACGCCGAAGCCGAGCCCGGTCAGCAGTCCGCACAGGATCTCGACCATGACGGCG
>DATJNS010000559.1:0-5027 GCA_035507915.1 Candidatus Sulfotelmatobacter sp. | reverse complement strand
AAACCTCCAAAGATCGTCCGTGATACCTACGAAACTGCGCAGAGCTGACTCATGAGGATTACTGAGGAGTATCGTAGGCGCGAGGCTGAGCGGCGTCGCGAGGCAGAGAACAAGAAAGCGTTCGTGGGGTTTGGTAAAAAGACTTTCCGTCATCCAGAGCCAGTCGTGCGGTTCACGTTCTTTCTCGTGGTATTTACTGCTCTTTTGTTCGTGACGGCCACAATCAGCATTTTGGCTTTCATTCAGAGTGAACGCGCTTTCATTTCTGTTCAACGGGCCGGATTTTCTGATGAACCGCTGATCGCCAATTCTCCAACGGTTCCCATGTTCATTGACGTTTGGAATAGTGGCAAGAGCACGGCAGTTATTGGAGAGTTTCGGGTAGTGATTACGCATGGACCGCTGACGCCCACCCCCTATTACGGGCCCCCAACCGACTATCCGGCAACCCCGCAAGTTGTCAGCCCGCCAGTGATACCGGGGGGGCCCGCGACTATCCAAGCGTCATTCAAGACCGGATGGCCGCAAAATATCATCGACGAAATACGCGGTGGGAACAGGCCATTGTTCATTCTCGGATTTGTGGAATTCTCTGATGATTTCACGATCCGAGGTCCGAAAATATCGGGATTTTGTTTCGCGTACTCTGCCATCTTTAGACGGTTCGTGCCCTGTAAGGAGCGCGCATACACCTATTCCGAGTAGGGCGCGGGCCTGGCCAGGGTGCGACTGAGGCCGATGCCCAACGAGCGCCGGGTCTTGTTAGCGCCGCAGAAACGCCGGTTTGCGCGCGGGACTGGGGATTATGGCGCGAGCATTTCCGTTGTACCGGGGTCGGCAAAGTCTCAGATTTGAGCAGGCGCGGCTGCCGAGGCGCACAATCCGTCGGTCCGGAGTCGCGCGCATCAGGTGAGGGGCGTGCCCAAGCAGACGACGCCGTTGGAGCCGACGCTGGCGCGCCAGGCCCTCGATCTGGCGCCCGTCATGGTGCGCGATCTCGACGGCACGATCCGGCTGTGGACCGAGGGCATGGTGCGGCTCTACGGCTACGCGCCCGCCGAGGCGTTCGGGCGGGTCTCGCACGATCTGCTCAAGACCGAGTTTCCGCGGCCGCTCGGCGAGATCGAGGCCGAGCTGCGCGAGACCGGGCAGTGGGCCGGCGAGCTGGTCCACCGCCGGCGCGACGCCGCGCGGATCTTCACGGCGAGCCTGTGGTCGTTGGCGCGCGACCCGGCCGGCGCGCCGCACGCCGTCACCGAGGTCAACCACGACATCACGCGCGAGAAGCGCAGCGAGGCAGCGCGCCGCTATCTCGCCGCCATCGTCGAGTCCTCGGAGGACGCCATCGTCGGCAAGGACCTCGACGGCATCGTGACGAGCTGGAACCCGGGCGCCGAGGCGATGTTCGGCTACAGCGCGGCGGAGATGATCGGCCAGCCCATCACGCGCCTGTTTCCGCCCGAGCGCCTGATCGAGGAGGTCCTGATCCTGGAGCGGCTGCGGCGCGGCGAGGCGCTCGAGCATTTCGAGACCGTGCGGCGGCACAAGGACGGGCGCGAGCTCGACGTGTGGGTGACGGCGTCGCCGATCTACGACGCCGCCGGCGCGGTCATCGGGATTTCCAAGATCGCACGCGACATCACCGAAAAGAAGCGGGTCGAGACGCAACGCGACGCCGTGCGCGCCGAGCTGCTGCACGTCTCGCGGCTCGGCATGATGGGCCAGATGGCGACCAGCCTGGCCCACGAGCTCAATCAGCCGCTCGCGGCGCTCACGAGCTACATGGGCGCGCTGCAGCGGCTCGCCCACGGCGCCGCGCCCGACCCGCAGCGCATCCAGACGATCGCCGAAAAGGCGTCGGAGCAGACCCGGCGCGCCGGCGAGATCGTGCGGCGCCTGCGCCAGTTCGTCTCCAAGGGCGATACCGACCGGCAGCGCGCGGACCTCAACCAGGTGGTGCGCGAGGCCCTCGCCCTGGGGCTCGTCGGCGTCCAGCAGCACGGCGTCACGACCCGGCTGCAGCTCGCGGACGGCATGCCGCCGGTGCTGATCGATCGCATCCAGATCCAGCAGGTGCTCCTCAACCTGGTGCGCAACGCCATCGAGGCGATGGCGCACGGCGCGCGCCGCGAGCTCGTGATCGAGACCAGCCGCGCCGACGACACGGCGGTCATCCGCGTCGCCGACACCGGCCCGGGCATCGCGCCCGACATCATGGCGCGGCTGTTCGAGCCGTTCACGACGTCGAAACCGACCGGCATGGGCGTCGGGCTGTCGATCTGTCGCGAGATCGTCGAGGCGCACGGCGGCAGGATCGCGGCGGCGCCGAACCCGCCGGCCGGCACCGTGTTCGTCGTCACCTTGCCGATCGCCGAGCCGGACGACGGCGCGATCGCGTCGGACGCGTGATCCCGCCGGACCGAAGGGTTCCGAAGACGGCAGCGCGCGCCGTCGCGCCTCACGCCGCGGCGGGGCGCGGGCAGACCAGCTCGACGACGCAGCCCGGGCCGCCGCCGATCGACAGGCGGAAGCCGTGCAGCTTGGCGATCGCCGCGACCAGCGCGAGGCCGAGGCCGACGCCGGGCGTGCGCCGGCTCTTGTCGGCGCGGTAGAAGCGCCGCGTCACGGCGTCGCGCTCGGCCTCCGGGATGCCGGGCCCGGTGTCGGCCACCCGGACCACGGTGTCGCCGGCGCGCACGCGCAGCGCGAGGTCGATGCGGCCGCCCGACGGCGTGAACTTCAGCGCGTTGTCGACCAGGTTGGCGACCGCCTCGAACAGCAGGTCGCGGTCGCCGCGCACCGTTGCGCCCCCGGGTGAGTCGGCGGGCGCGTCGAGGGTGAGCGCGATCTCGCGATCCTCGGCCATCGGCTGGTAGAGCTCGGCGACCTCGCGCACGATGCCGGCGAGCTCGACCTCGCCGAAGCCGGCGAGGCGATGGCGGTGCTCGATCTCGGCGATGCGCAGCAGCGCGGTCACGATGGCGAGCGTGCGGTCGAGCCCGCCGATCGCGCGGTCGGCGACGTCCTGCAGCGCCTCCAAGGTCTGCGCGTTGGCGCGGCCGCGCTCCAGGATGGCGCGCGTGCGCGTCAGCGGCGTGCGCAGCTCGTGCGCGATGTCGTCGCCGATGCCGGCGATCTCGTGGATCAGCCGCTCGATCTCGTCGAGCATCGTGTTGACCACGCGCGCCAGGCTGTTGAAGTCCTCGTCGCCGCGGCGCAGCGTCAGGCGCTCGCGCAGGTCGCCGGCGACGATGCGCTGGGCGGTGCGCGTGATCTCCGCGATGCGCCGCCGCGTGCGCAGGCTGAGCAGCACGCCGCCGATCACCGCGAGCCCGAGGGTCGGCAGCACGCCGAGCGCGAGCACGCGCCGGACGATGGCGGCGATGTCGGCGATCTCGTCGATGTTGCGCGCGACCACCGCGACCACGCCGTCGGGCAGCGTCTCGGCGACCGCGCGGACCTTCTGGATCTCTTGGCCGCGCCCGTCGATCCGCGTCAATGTCGCGTCGTGGACCTGGCCGTCGCGCGGCAGGTCCGGCGGGAGCGCCAGCACGTTGCCGGCGACGCGCGCGCCGTCGGGCGCGAACAGGCCCTCGAGCTTGACGCGGCGCGGGTCGTCGCGCAGGCGGTCGTCGAGCGCGGTCAGGCGGCGCGCCGGCTCGTCGGTCGCCAGCGCGTCGAGCTCGCCGGTCAGCACCGGATCGAAGCGCGCGGTCATCGAGGCGGCGGCCTGCAGATAGAGATAGCCGAACAGCGCCAGCGACAGCGCGACGAAGGCGCCGGCGATCAGCAGCGGGCCGCGAAAGCCCGACAAGGCGGCGGCCTTCACGCCGCAGGCTGACGCAGCACGAAGCCGGCGCCGCGCACGCTGTGGATCATCGGCGGCTCGCCGGTCGCGTCGACCTTGCGGCGCAGGCGGCCCATGTGGACGTCGACCAGGTTGGAGTCGGGCACGAACCGGTAGTTCCACACCTGCTCGAACAGCATGGCGCGCGTGACCACCTGGTCGGCGCGCCGCGCCAGGTACTCGAGCAGGCGGAACTCGCGCGGCAGCAGGTCGAGCGCGCGCTCGCCGCGGCGCGCCGTGCGCTCGATCAGGTCGAGCTCGAGCGGCCCGACGCGCAAGCTGGTCGCGCGCGACTCGGCGGGCCGGCGCAGCAGCGCCTCGACGCGCGCCACCAGCTCGACCATGGCGAACGGCTTGGCGAGATAGTCGTCGCCGCCGGCGCGCAGGCCGCGCACGCGGTCGTCGACCGCGCCGAGCGCGCTCAACACCAGCACCGGCGTGCGCAGCTCGGCCGCGCGCAGCCGCTCGATCACGGCGAGGCCGTCGAGCTCGGGCAGCAGCCGGTCGACGATCAGGACGTCGGCCTCGCCGCGCTGCGCGGCCGCCAGGCCGTCGGGCCCGGTGGCGGCGCGCTCGACCGCGAAGCCGCGCTCGCCGAGCTCGGCCACGATCTCGTCGGCGGTCTCGTCGTCGTCCTCGATCAGCAGCACGCTCGCCATCGCCGGGCTCCGACGCGCGGCCGGGTCGGGGGCGTTCGCCGGCTGCGCCGGCAGCCAGTCTACTCCCATGCGCGCACCAGGTTGATGGCCAAGCCGGCCAAGCGCAGTCCCGGCAGGTCGGTCATCATGGACGGGCGCGGCATGGCAGGGGCTCCTCCGTGGGTCGCTGACGGAGAAGCTGGGGCGGCCGCGCACCAGCCGCCATTAAACTCGCTGTTAGTCGAGGGGTGCCGAGGAAGCCCCGCCGCCGTCATTGCGAGCCCCCGGGTCGCGCCGAAGGCGCGCCCGAGGACAGGCTCCGCGAAGCAATCCAGAGTCGCGACGATCCACTGGATTGCTTCGTCGCTGCGCTCCTCGCAATGACGATAAAAATTTCCGCAGCGCCCCTGTGCCGTCATGGCCGGCCTCGTGCCGGCCATCCACGCCTTTCTTTCCGGCATGCTCGTACGAAGACGTGGATGCTCGGGACAAGCCCGAGCATGACGGGGGGTGGTGTGTCGGCCGCGACCGGCCCCCACCCC
>DATJNS010000558.1:0-3120 GCA_035507915.1 Candidatus Sulfotelmatobacter sp. | reverse complement strand
CGCGCGCATGCGCGAGCGCGGCGACGAGGTGGTCGGCCACGGCCGCACCAACTCGGAGCGCCAGATCGACTTCAAGGAAGCCGACGAGGCCAAGCTCATCCAGGAGGCGACCGAGACGATCGCGCGGCTCGGCGGCACGCGGCCCTACGGCTGGATGGGGCCGTGGATCTCCGAAACCCTGGTGACCCCCGATCTCCTCAAGGAGGCGGGCTACAAATACGTCATGGACTGGCCGTGCGACGACCAGGCGTTCTGGATGCGCACGCGCGCCGGCCCGATCCTGCACGTGCCCTATCCGATCGAGGTCAACGACTCGCCGGTGATCTGCAACCGCATGTTCACCCACGACGATTTCGGCAAGATCATGGTCGACCAGTTCGACCAGATGCTGAAATTCTCGGCGAAGCAGCCGCTCATCATGGGCATCGCGCTGCACACCTTCGTGATCGGCCAGCCGTTCCGCCTGCTGGCGCTGCAGCGCGCGCTCGAGCACATGGTCAATCACAAGGACGCCAAGAAGGTGTGGTTCACCCGACCGGGCACGATCGCCGATTACGTCGCGGCGCTGCCGAAGGGGATCGTGCCGGGGAGCTGATCGTCGGCGTCGCCCCCCACCCAACCCTCCCCCTCAAGGGGGGAGGGGAGGGTTTTAGCAGCGACGCAATTTGCATCACCCGACTCCCTCCCCCCTTGAGGGGGAGGGTCGGGGAGGGGGGTGAAGGTCAGGCCAAGACAGGATGCTTTGTCGTCCACGCCGTCGCGCTCTCGTAGGCTTGCGCGACGCGATAGCAGGTCGCCTCGCCGAACGGGTGGCCGACGATCTGGATCGACAACGGCAGGCCGCTGCGCGCGAAGCCGGCGGGGATCACGAGGCCGGGCTGGCCCGTGACGTTGAACGGCATGCGGGCCTGGCGCCAGTAGTTGGTCGCCAGCGCCGCGTTGTCGTCGATCCGGCAGGCCGGGTCCATGCTCGACGCCGTGATCGCGACGTCGATGCCCTTGAACGCCTCCAAGGCCTGCTGCTTCAGGATCAGGCGCCAGCGCGTCGCCTGCACGTAGTGGGCGGCGCTGAGCGCGGCGCCGGCGAGCAGGCGCTCGCGGCCACGCGCGCCGTAGTCCTGCGGCCGCGCCTTGAGCCACGGCTCGTGCGCGGCGTATGACTCGGCCGCCAGGATGATCTGGCCGCAGGCGCTGAAGTCGGTGAGCGCCGGCAAGGTGATCTCCGAGACGGCCGCGCCCTGCTTGCCGAGCAGCGCCGCGGCATTGTCGAGCGCCGCGATCTGCTCGGGATCGGCCTCGACGTCCTTGGCGTAGAAGTGGCGGATCACGCCGATCTTGAGGCCTTTCACGCCGCGCTCGAGATCGGCCGAATAGTCCGGCACGCCGACGTCGGCGCTCGCCGGATCGCCGGCGTCGTGTCCCGCGATCACCTGCAGCATCAGGGCGTTGTCGCGCACCGTGCGGGTCATCGGCCCGATGTGATCGAGCGAGAACGACAGCGGCAGCACGCCGCGCCGGCTCACCAGGCCGTAGGTCGGTTTGAAGCCGACGATGCCGCACATCGAGGCCGGGTTGCGGATCGAGCCGCCGGTGTCGGTGCCGATCGCCGCCGGGAAGAAGCCGGCGGCGAGCCCGGCGCCGCTGCCGCTCGACGAGCCGCCCGGAAAGCAGTCCCGGTTCCACGGGTTGCGCGCCGGCGACCAGGGCAGGTCGAACGACGGGCCGCCGACCGCGAACTCGTGGGTCGACAGCTTGCCGAGCAGCACGCCGCCGGCGGCGCGCAGCTTTTGGGTCACCACCGCATCGCTGCGCGCGATGTTGTCGATCAGGATCTTGGAGTGGCCGGTGGTCGGCAGGCCGGTCGCGTCGACGATGTCCTTGAGCGCGTAGGGGATGCCGTGGAACGGTCCGCGCCAGCGCCCGGCGGCAATCTCCGCCTCGGCCGCGCGCGCTTCGGCGAGCGCGAGCTCGGGCGTGACCTTGATGAAGGCGTTGTAGGTCGGGTCGTGGCGCTCGATGCGCGCAAGCAGCGCCGTCGCGTACTCGACCGGCGACAGTTTCTTGGCGCGGATCAGCTCGCCGGCTTCGGCCAGCGTGAGGAAGGCGAGCTCGCTCATCGGCCGCGCTCCTTGGCGAGCGCCGCCTGATAGATGTGCGCCGGCTCGGCGACCGTCGGCAGGTCCTTGGGTAGCCGCGCGACATGGCGCGCCATGTTCGCCGCGGCGCGCTCGAGTTGCGCCAGATGCTCGTCGGTCAGCTTGTCGAGGCCCGCCGCGCGGGCGAGTTCGCGTGCTGTCGTCATGGCTTTGCTCCCGTCCGCCGGCGGCGGATCTCCTCGATCACGATGCTGTTGTCCAGGTCGGCCTCGCCGTGGGCGACGCAGGCCTCGAGCAGCGCGGCGTTGACGGTTGCGAGTGGCAGCTGCTGACCGCGCGCGCCGGCCTGCTGGAGGATCAGGTGGACGTCCTTGAGGTGCTGAGTGACCTTGCCCTCAGAGGCGAAGTCGCGCGTCACCATCTTGCGGCCCTTGGTGTCCATCACCTGCGAGTAGGCCGCCGAGCCTTTGAGCACGTCGAGGAACGCCGCGGCGTCGAGGCCGAGGCGCTCGCCGAACGCCAGGCCTTCGGCGAGCGCGACGCGGTTCAGGCCGAGCACCAGGTTGACGGCGAGCTTGGCGCGGCTGCCGTTGCCGACCGCGCCCAGCGTGAAGCGGCGCGGGCAGATCACGTCGAGGATGTCGGTCACGTGCGCGAGCGCGTCTGCCGCACCGCCGAGCAATCCGACGCCGTCGCCCTGGCGGATCTGCGCGCTCGAGCCCGACAGCGGCACTTCGATCAGGGTGAAGCCGCGGACCGCCACGCGCGTCGCGAGGGCCGCGAGCTGGTCGGGGTCGCAAGTGCTGTGTACGGTGGCGAGCCGTCCACCCGCAGCGATCAGCCCGTTCGCGCCCTCGATCACGTCGGTGACCTGTGCGGTGTCGAACACGGCGATCAGGACGCGCGGGGCGGCCCGGGCGACCTCGGCGACCGAGCGGAGCGGTCGGCCACCGTAAGATTTGAAGCGCTCGGCGCGCGCCGGATCGATGTCGAAACCGACGACAGCGAACTTGGCCTCGATCAA
>DATJNS010000557.1:0-12183 GCA_035507915.1 Candidatus Sulfotelmatobacter sp. | reverse complement strand
CTGGAAGATGAAGCCGATGTGGCGCGCGCGGAAGTCCGCGACCGCGTTGTCGGAGAGGTCCGCGATGGCTTGGCCGCACACCTCGACGGCGCCGCTGGTCGGCGCATCGATGCAGCCGATCAGGTTGAGGAGCGTGGTCTTTCCGCTGCCCGACGGCCCGACGATCATCGTGAAGCGCTGGCTCGTGACGTCGAGGCTGATCGACTTGAGCGCCGGCACCGCGACGGCGCCGACCTCGTACGTCTTGGCGACGTCGCGCAGCCGCGCCACGCGGCCATCCGCGGCCGGGCTCATGGGCGCGCTCACGGCGCCACCGCTGCGGTGCTCGATTGCGCGGGCGGGGACGTGCGGCGATAGCGCCGTATGAACACGGTGAGCCAGCCGATGAAGTAGCCGGCGCTGAGCCCGGACACGGCGAGGTCCCAGAGCACGAGCTGGTCGTGGGCTGCCGGCATGCGCGCGGCCGCGACCGCCAGCACGTAGCGAGCGGCGAATATCGCGAGGTTGCGGGCGAGCGGGAGCCAGCTGCCGGGCAGCGCGACGAGACCCTGCGCCGAATCGGCGCGCATGCCGTCGAGGTGGGTCGTCGTGAGCCCGAGCGCGCTGCCGACCGCGGCCGCCACGAGCCAAGCCGCCAGCACGCCCAGCGTCAGATGGGCCGCGAGGCTCACGAGCCCCCAGCCGACGAACACGAGCGGGGTCGCCAGCGCACGGACCACCCGGATGCGCCGCGGGCGGCTGGCCTGCAGCCCGAGCGCGGTCAGGGCTCCGAGCAGCAGCCAGACCCACCACGGCGTGTGCTGCAGGATCGCCAGGATGACCGCCATCGTCACGTCTCCTCGGATCAATTGACAGATTTCTCTGTATCACAGAGTGATGTGCTCTGCAACACAGAGTACGGGTCGCACGCCGGGGCGCTGGCGCGCTACGCGGTCGCCGGGCAGGATCGCTGGCGAACGCGAGGGAGCAGCGAGATGACGTGGACCGACCAAGTGGCGGTGGTGACGGGCGGCGCGCGCGGCATCGGGCGGGCGACGGCGCGGCTGTTGGCCGAGCGCGGCGCCGCCGTGTGCGTGAACTACGTCGCCCGCGCGGACGCCGCCGAGGCGGTGGCGGCCGAGATCCGGCAAGCAGGGGGACACGCCGTGACCGCGCGCGCCGACGTTGCCGACGAAACCGCCGTGGCCGCCATGGTGGCAAGCGCCGAAGCGGCGCTCGGACCGGTCACCATCCTGGTCAACAACGCCGGATGGTCGCACCAGGCGACGCTCGAAACGTTCGACCACACGCAGTTCGAGCGCATGCGGCGCGTCAATGTCGACGGCGTGATCCATGCGGTGCGGGCGGTCATGGCGGGCATGCGCGCGCGCCGCTACGGCCGGATCGTGACCGTGACGTCGATCGCCGCGACCGGCACGGCGCTGCCTGGCAATGCCTTCTACGCCGCCACCAAGGCGGAGGCCGCGATCCTGACCAAGCGCTTCGCCATGGAGCTGGGGCCACACGGCATCACGGTGAATGCGGTCGCGCCCGGCTTCATCCGCACCGACATGACGCAGGGCAAGCGCGACAAGCCGGCGTGGGACGCCATCGAGCGCCGGCTCGGCGCCGCCGCCATGATGGGCCGCATTGGCGAGCCCGAAGACATCGCCAATGCGGTCGCCTTCCTCGCCGCGCCGGAAACCGGCTGGATGACTGGACAGACGCTGACGGTCGACGGCGGCCGCATGGACTATATCGGCCACGGTTGAGATGCGCGTGGCGGGCGCCGGTTTGCGTGGCGTCGGCCGATGTGATTGAGTTGCGCGATGGCGCACGGGGGGGAGGGCGCGCGCGTGAGCGGTGGTGGCAACGGGCACGAAGCGACGCGGGGCGGTGCGGCCGATCGTCCGCCGGCGCCGCAATTCTATCGCGAGCCCGTCATCCTCGACGCGGTGGCGCATGCGCGCTTGCGGCTCAAGGCGCAACAGCGGTTTCCATTCGCCGCCGAGACCAACTCGATCGTCTTGGCCGCCGACGAATTCTACGTCGCGCAGGCCCATTACCCGATCGTCTTCACGCTCGCGGAGCCGGTCTCGGCGCTGGCCGTGGTCGGGCTGGGCGCGGCGCACAACCTGTTCGTGAACGAAGACGGCACATGGCGCGAGGGCAGCTACGTGCCGGCCTACGTTCGCCGTTACCCGTTCGTGATGGTCGAAAGCGCCGGCAGCGACAATCTGACCCTGGCGATCGACCAAGCGGCCGAAGCGCTATCGGTGCTCGAAGGCGAGCTCCTGTTCATCGCCGGCCGACCGTCACCGACGACCCAACGCGTGCTCGAGTTCTGTGCGGCGTTCCAACGTCAGACCGACGCCGCCCGGCAATTCGCCGCCGCGCTGGTCGAGCACGAGGTCCTGGTCGAGAATCAGGCGCAGCTCAATCTGCCATCGGGTGCCGCGACGGCGCTCAGCGGCTTTCAGGTCATCGACGAGGCGCGGTTCAACGCGCTGCCGGACGAGGTGATCAACGACTGGCGCCGGCGCGGCTGGCTCGGCCTCGTCTACGCCCAGCTGATGTCGATGCACCGCTGGGACGCGCTGGCCCGGATCGCCGTCGAGTGAGGCCCCGCGTCGGCGGCGGATGCCGCCCGCGTCACGCCGCGTCGACCTGATCGAGCGTCGAAGCGCTGTCGCGCACCGTGGTGCGATGCATGTCGCGCCGGTAGCGCGCGTCGTCGTATGGCCGGCCGCGATGCATGGTGCAGCGGTTGTCCCACATCACCAGATCGCCGACGGTCCAGCGATGGGTGTAGACGAAGCGCGGCTGGGTCGCGAATTCGGTCAGCGCGTCGAGCAGCGCCTTGCCGTCGGCGTCGGACATTCCGCGGATGCGGAAGGCGTGCGCCGCCAGATAGAGCGTGCGCCGTTTCGAGCCGGGATGGGTGCGCACCACCACCTGCGGCACCGGCGGCAGCGCCGCGCGTTCCTCCTCGTCGATCTCGAGTGGAGCGGCGAGCCCGCGCGAATGCCAGATCGAATGCTCGGCGACCAGGCCCTCGATGCGCGCCTTCATCGTGTCGGGCAGCGCGTCATAGGCGGCGCGCAGATCGGCGAACTCGGTCTCGCCGCCCTCCGGGGGAATCACGCGCGCCGACAGCAGTGAATAACGCGCCGGCACCCGGCGGAACGACGCATCGGTGTGCCACAGCCGATTGCCGAGGCTGTAGAGCCGGCGGCGGTCGTTTTCCTTGAGGATGCCGTTGTGCTCGTCGAGATTGGAGACGTCGGCGATCTCGCTGCGCTCGAGCCGCGGCCGGCCGCCCTTGAGGATCGCTTTGGCGGCACCCTCCAGCGGTCCGAACAGGCCGCTGAAGGCGATCTGCTGCAGGTCGTCGATCTTCTGATCGGGGAACACCAGCACCGCGTGCCGGTCGATGGCGGCCTGGACCGCCTCGAAGGTCGCCGGATCGACGGGCTCACGCAGATCGATGCCCTCGACTTTCCCGACGAACACGGGGTGGAGCGGTTGCACGCGGATGCTCATGACGGCGTTCCCACGGAAAGACGCCTCATTATCGCTTCACGCGGCCGCAGGGCCAACAGATTCAGTAGGCCGGTGCCGAGCCTGCGGTGCGGGCGAAGCGCTCGGTCCGATAGGCGGCGACGGTGGTCGGCGCGTATTTCACCGACGCGCCGTCGCGGCAGGACTCGATGCACGCGATCTCGGCGTCGTAGTTGGGGATCCAGAACATGCCGATCGACAGCCGCCGGCTGCGCGCGTCGGCGACGTGCGGCGGATTGACGACGCGGTGCGGCGTCGAGACCCAGCGATCGTTGGTCCAGCGCATCATCAGGTCGCCCAGATTGACCATGAAGGCGTCGCCGATCACCGGCGCATCGATCCAGCTGCCGTCGCGGTCCTTGAGCTGCAGGCCGCCGACGTCGTTGTCGCTGTGGATCAGGGTCATCATGCCGAGGTCGGCATGCTCGCCGGCGCGCAGCTGGCCCGGCAAAGGCGCGGTGGCCTGCGCGGGATAATGCATCAGGCGCAGCTGGCTGATGTGCCGGTCGACCTTGGCGGCGAAGAAGCGCTCGGGCAGTTCGAGCGCCAGCGCGAAGATGCGGCACAGCGTGCCGGCCAGCCCCTCCATGGCGCGCCAGTAGAGGCGCAGCGCCGGGGCGAGCGACGCCGGCCGTTCCGGCCAGCGGTTGGGCGCGAAGCTCGGGTAGGCGGCCGGACCGGTGAAATAAGGATCGTCGGGCAGGTCGAACGGCCCGATGGCGAACAGCTCCTTGAGGTCGGGCGGGCTGTCGGCCCCACGCAGGCGCGCCAGGGTCTCGTCGCCGGGCGGGATGTAGCCACGGTTCTGCTCGGGCGCCGGCCGGCGCACGCGCAGCTTCTCCTCGAGCGGCAGGTCGAAGAAGGCGTAGGCGGCGCGCACCAGGGCGTCGGTCACCGCGCGCGGCACGCCGTGACCGGTGACCGCGAGGAAGCCGGTCGCGCGGCAGGCCTGCTCGACCGCGGCGATGACGTCGCGGCGCGCCGCCTCGCTGGTTCCCGGCCGCGTGAACGGCCCGATGTCGATCAAGGGAAACGGTCGGCTCATCGGCCGTAGCGCTCCAACAGCACGGCGCCGATGCGCTCGCTCTGGATCTCGGTCGTGCCGTCGACATAGTTGGCGATGCGCGCGAGCGCGATGTGGCGGCCGATCGGGTGCTCTTCGCGCAGGCCGGCCGCGCCCATCGCCTGCATGCAATCCGACAGCCGCTCGACGATCATCTCGGACGCGAACTTCTTGGCGTGAGCCGCCGCGAGCAGCGCGTCGCCCTTGGCGTCGATGACCGCGGCGGCGTGATAGGTCAGCAGGCGCGCCGCCTCGAGGTCGTTGGCGACCGTGGCGAGCTTCCAGCGGATGCCCTGATGGTCGACCAGTCGCGCGCCGAAGCTCTTGCGCTCCGCGCCGTAGCGCAGCGCGCAGGCGAGCGCCGCCTCGAGCATGCCGCAGCACATCGCCGCGACGTATGTGCGCGCGCCGTTGATGCCGCCGAGCGCGGCCTTGAAGGCGGTCCCCGGCGGGTAGAGGAGATCGTCGTCGGGCGCGAAATAGTCGACCAGCCGGAACCCTCCGGTGCCGATGGCGTGCCCACCCATCAGCTGGAACGGCGGCACGCGCTCGAAGCCAGGCCGCGTGCCGTCGACCAGGAAGCACGCGATGCCCTTGCCGCGCGCGCCCGGATCGGTCTGCACGTACGTCGCGTACAGGTCGCCATGCGCGGCGTTGGTGATCCAGGCTTTCTCGCCGTTGAGCAGCCAGCCGCCGTCGATCTTGCGCGCCGTGGTCCGGATCGCGGCGAAGTCGCTGCCGGCGCCGGGCTCGCTCAGCGCCGCGCCGCCGAGCCGCTCGGCGCGCATCAGCGCCGGCAGGTAGCGCGCCACGTGGTCGGGCTTGGCCTCGAGCGCGATGCGCCAGGCGCAGTTGTGCAGATTGACCAAGCTGAAGGCGAACGCCATGCAGGCGTGCGACAGCTCCTCGGCGACGCGCAGCTTGGCGAAGAAGCTCATGCCGAGGCCGCCCAGCGCCGTCGGCACCTCGATGCGCGCGAAGCCGAGCGCCGCCGCCTGCTTGAGCGCATCGAGCGGCATGCGGCGTTCGCGCTCCCAGCGCGCCGCGTTCGGCATCACGACCTCGCGGGCGAACTGCTTCGCCCGCTCGACCAGCGCGGCCTCCTCCGATGTCAACTCCGCCGGCATGGCTGCCCCCTCGATGGCCCAGCGTAGCATGCGGCGGGCGGTTCCTCGCGCGGGGAATGGGGCTTAGGCTGACGGCAGATACCGCGGACTGCCCAGGAGTTGCCCCATGTCGCTGAGCCGCCGCTTCGCCGCGTTCGTCGCCGCGCTCTCCTACGACGATTTGCCGCCGGCGGTCGTCGATCGCGCCAAGGGCGTGACCCTGCAGGCGCTGACGTCGGCGCTGGTGGCCCACGACATGGCGGCGAGCCGCCAGGCGCTGGCGCTGATGCGGGAGGAGGAGGCGGGCGGCACCGGCGTCGCCACGGTGCTGTGCAGCGGCGCCAAGCTCACCAAGGCGGGCGCCGCCTTCGTGAATTCCGAGATGATGCTGGCCGGCGGCAAGTGGGACACGTTCCGCATGCTGACCCACCCGGGCACCGCGATCCTGCCGGCGGCGTTGGCGGCCGCCGAGCTCACGCGCGCGTCGGGCAGGGCGTTCCTCACCGCGGTCGCGGCGGCGTACGAGGTGATGGAGCGGATGGCCGCCGAGTTCATTCCGACCGTGATGGCGCGCGGCTTCCATGCTGGGCCGGTGTTCGGCATCTTCGGCGCCGCGATCGCGGCCGCCAAGCTGCAGGGCCTGAGCGAGGCGCAAATCCACGGCGCGATCGCGCAGTGCGTCAACCTCGCGTCGGGCAATCTGGAGGGCGCGCGCAGCGGCGGCCGCTCGGTACGCGAGGGCGCGGCCGTACGCAACGCCCTGCTCGCCGTCGCGATGGCGCGGCATGGCACGCCGGGCGGCGAGACGGCGCTCGAAGGCGAGGCCGGCTTCTACCATGCCTATGCGGGCAACAATCGGGGCGAGCTGCGCTACAGCTTCACGGGCGACAATCGCACGGACCTGGCGAGGATCGCCGACGGCCTCGGGCGCGACTGGATCTTTCTCGAGACGCTCTACCGGATCTACTCGGCGGCGGGCTACAACATCGCCCACGTCGACGTGACGGCGGCGCTGTGCCGCGAGCACGACATCCGGCACCAGGACATCGAGCGCATCGAGGCGGTCGTCAACTGGCTCGAGACCGAATATCCGAGCCCGGCATTCCCGCACCCGGCGGGCGACGGCGGCAGGGGCGTGCGCGGCACGCCGTACTTCACGGCATATGGCGCGGTCGAGCGCGGCTACCCGCTGTTGCGCCGGGCCGACGACAAGGAGCCCGATCCGCCCGCCGTGCTCGACCTGATGCAACGCGTCACGCTGATCCCGGCCGTGCGCCGAACCCTGTTCGGTCCGCGCATCACGGTGTGGACCAGGGATGGTCGCAGCTTCACCAAGGAAGGCACCGGCCGCGAGTTCATCTGGGACTTCGAGACGCACGCGCGGCGGATCCAGCCGGTGGCGCCGGGGCTCGCGATCGACGCGGCTGGGTTCGATCGGCTGATCGACGCGTGCCGCACGCTCGACCAGCTCGACGACGCGGCCGCGACGCTGATCGGGCTGACGATCCCGGCCTGATCACTCCATCGGCAGGCTGGGGATGAGGTTGCGGGTGTCGAGCCCCGTGAAGCCGAGCGCGAGCGACGGCATGGCGTGCTCGGCGATCGTCTCGGGGGTCCAGCCGCCCTGGCGGTGCACCGTACGGATCGGCCGCATGTGGCTGTAGAGCGACAGCTCGGCGGCACGCTGGTGGAACACCTGGCCGGTGACGTCCTTGGCCTGCTCGGACGCCAGGTACACGCACAAGGGCGCGATCGCGTCGGCGCGGCTGCGGCGCAAGCGCTCCTCGCGCAGCTGGGCGGCGGCGGGATCCTTCGGCGTCGGCACCGAGCGGGTCATGCGGGTGTCCGCCGACGGCGCGATCACGTTGACCGTGATGCCCTTGGAGAGGTTCTCCATGGCGACGATGCGCGCCAGCGCGACGATGCCGAGCTTGGCGGCGCCGTAGTTGCACTGGCCGACATTGCCGAGCAGGCCGGAGGTCGACGACACCATGATGATGCGGCCGTAGTTCTGCTCGCGGAACAGGTTGATGGCCGCGCGGTTGACGTTGAAGTGGCCGGTCAGGTGGACGTCGATGACCGCCTGCCAGTCCTCCGGGAACATGTTGTGAAACATCTTGTCGCGCAGGATGCCGGCGGGGTTGAAGACGATGTGCAGTCCGCCGAACGCATCGCGCGCCTGCTGCACCATGGCGAGGCAGTCGTCGAACTTGACGACCGAGCCGTAGTTGGCAACGGCCTGGCCGCCCGCCTGCTTGATCTCGTCGACGATCTGCTGCGCCGGCGTTTGATCGCCGCCTTCGCCGCCGCCGCCCACGCCCGGATCGTTGACCACCACCTTGGCCCCGTGCGCGGCCATCAGCTTGGCGACTTCGGCGCCGACCCCGCGGCCGGAGCCGGTGCACAGCGCAACGCGCCCCTCGAGCATGCCCATCCCTGCGTTCCTCCCGGAAATGCTGCGTTGCGCAGTAGTCCCGGTCGGCGGCGGCGCTGTCAATTCGTGATGGCGCCGGACCCGCGCCGCGGTCACGCCTTCGCGATGTCGGCGGCCAGCAGGTCGAACAGCTCGCGCGTGACCTCCGGGCGCACGCCGAACCACAGCTCGAAGCCGCGCACCGCCTGGTGCAGCAGCATGTCGAGGCCGTTGGCGATCCGCAGGCCGCGCCGTTCGGCAGCCGCCAGCAGCGCGGTCTTGAGCGGCACGTAGACGACGTCGGACACCACGGCGTCCGGCGCCAATCGGTTGACGTCGATGTCGAGTGGGGGCTGCTTCGCCATGCCGAGCGAGGTCGCGTTCACCAGGAGGCGCGCGTTGTCGAGCAGGCGCGGCACGTCGGTCCAGCGCGCCGGCCGTACCGCCGGGCCGAAGCGTTCGCGGAAGGCGACCGCCTTCTCGAACGTGCGGTTGACCACGTGGATGGTCGTGACGCCGCATTCGATGAGGCCGTACACCACGGCGCGCGCGCCGCCGCCGGCGCCCAGCACGACGGCGCCGTCCGCGCCAGCGCGCCAATCGGGCGCCGCCGCGTCGAGCGCGCCGATGAAACCCTCGACGTCCGTGTTGGTCGAGCGGAGCCGACCGCCGTCGAGCCAGAGCGTGTTGGCCGCGCCGACCGCGCGCGCGCGGTCGTCGGGCTCGGACAGCGCGAGCGCCGCGTCCTTGTGCGGGATCGTGATGTTGGCGCCGACATAGCCGTGCGCTGCGAGGGTGGCGAGGAACGCGGGGAAATCCGCCGGCGAGACCTCTTCCATGCGATAGTCGCCGTCGATCCGATAGCGCTCGAGCCAGTAGCCGTGCAGCTTGGGCGAGCGCGAGTGCTTGACGGGCCAGCCGATGATGCAGGCGGCGCGCGTGCCGGTCATCTTGGATCGTCCGCAGGCGGGAACGGATGGAATGAGCTCCCGCCGATTGCGCTGTTGTCCGATTTTGTCATGATCTGGTCTCTAGCCGGGCGTCGGCGGCAAATCCAGCGAATTGGGCGTCTCCCGACCGACCGGAGCGCGACGCGCCGGACGCGGGAACGGAAGCGCCGTCGTGGATGTTTCGACCGTTGTCCAGCCGTGCGTCGCGGGGAGTGATTTGCGCGCAACCCTCAGAATTTTGGGCATTTTTCTCCTGGTCGGATGGCTCGGGCTGGGGTCTGCCCGGGCCGAGACGACCCCCGGGAGCGCCAGCGACACCGTGCGGGACTTCTATGCGACGCTGTTGGTCGTGATGAAGAACGCCGCGGCGCTCGGGCCGCGCGGCCGTTACGAGAAGCTCGAGCCGGTGGTGCAGCGCTGTTTCGACGTGCCGTTCATGACCCGGATGTCGGTCGGCGTGGCCTGGGGTCACCTGTCGCCCGAGCAGAAGCAACAGGCTTGGCATGCCTTCGGCCGCTACATCACGGCGGTCTATGCCAGCGAATTCGACGGCTATTCCGGGGAACAGTTCAAGGTCTTGAACGAGCTGAAGATCAAGCACGGCGTGCTCGTCCGAACCCAGCTCGTCAAGTCGGACGGCGAGCCCGTCTCGATGAACTACGTCGTGCACGACAACGACATCGCGTGGCAGATCCGTGACATCTTCCTCAGCGGGACGATCAGCGAGCTGGCGACGCGCCGGTCGGAATTCGCGGCCATCCTGCGCACCAAGGGCATCGAGGGCCTGATCGCCACCCTCAATCAGAAGGCCGACCAGCTCGTCTGACCGCTTTGGCCAGGGTTCGGGCGCCCGCGGACGCCGGATCGGGGCTGAAATTCAAGCCTGCGGCGAAAATAGGCGCGCGGCGGATCTTCCCGAACCGGTGATCTCGTGTGATGCTGCTGCGGCGCGCGGAGCTTGACGCCCCCGCCGGCCCGCGCCAGACGCTCACGTGTCGCGGGACCAAGCTCATCGGCACCAGCCCAAGCATGTCGACATCCGACTCCGACGCCCCCCCGGGCCCCCCACCCATCCTGCCGGTCGGCGACCGCCAGCTCGAACGCATCGCGCCCGATAAGGTGCTCACCGTTCGTGTCCAGCCGGTGCCGGGTCCCGCCGATCCGCACAGCGCGCGCGTGCTCGATCTGTCGCTGCACGGGCTGCTCCTCACGGCGATCCCGAGCCTGGCGCAAGACAGCCTGGTCGATATCCTCGATCTCGAGCCCAATGCCGTCCGCGCGCGCGTCGTGCGTCAGAGCAATCTCGGCACGCATGTCAGCTTCATCGACCACCTGCACCCCCGGTACAGGAAATCGCGTCCGGCCGGCCCGTCGGGGGCGACGGGCGGCGTGCGCGGCCTGATCAGCGCGCTGCTCGCGCGCCTCGGTTTCGGCCGCTCCGACTAGCCCGCGCCGCGACGCACGCGCTTCGTGCTCAATCAGGCAATGGGTTTGAAAGCTGGCTGGGGGACTAGGATTCGAACCTAGATAAACGGAGTCAGAGTCCGTTGTCCTACCGTTGAACGATCCCCCACCACCATGGGCGCCGGCGACCGGCGCCGGGTCGCGGGCGGGGCCACGCGAAGCGCGAAGCTCTTAGCACAGACGTCCGGGGCGGACCAGGGTTTCGCGTCCGAAGCGCGGCCTGAAGCGGGCCGGCCGCGAGGCTGCGCCGCGGGGTCGCGGGCGGGGTGCGACGGATTGCTGGCGGTCCTGCGGTTCGTCTATAACCCAGACCTATGAAGGAACAGGGGAGGGCGTGGCGCGCCGCGGGCGGGTCCGCGGCGTCGGCGTTGCGTTCGGCGCCGCCCGCGTCGGATCCGGCGCGCGATCGGGCGCATCCTCGGTCGGCATCCGGTCCGGTCTACGGCGCGCTCGATCTGGGCACCAACAATTGCCGTCTGTTGGTGGCCCGCCCGCACGCCGGCGGCGGGCTCGACGTCATCGACGCCTTCTCGCGCATCGTTCGCCTCGGCGAAGGGCTGGGGCTGACCGGCGGGCTCAGCGCGTCGGCCATCGACCGCACCATCGCGGCGCTCAAGATCTGTGCCGCCAAGCTGCGCCGCCATCATCCCTGCACGGCCCGCGTGGTCGCGACCGAAGCCTGTCGGCGGGCCAGCAACGGCGAGGCCTTTCTCGACCGGGTGACCCGCGAGACCGGGCTGACCATCGAGGTGATCGGCCCGGGCGAGGAGGCGCTGCTCGCGGTCGCCGGATGCGCGGCGCTGCTCGATCGCGGACGGCGCCAGGCGATCATGTTCGACATCGGCGGCGGCTCGACCGAGCTGATGTGGCTCGACGTGCCGTCGCCCGATGCGCCGATCGGGCTGAGGGCCTGGATGTCGGTGCCCGCCGGCGTGGTGAGCTTGAGCGAGCGCTTCGGCGCGGCTGGCACGACTCGCGACGGCTATGCCGCGATGCGCGACAGCGTCGCGACCCTGCTCGCCGGGTTCGACGCGATGCACGGCATCGCCGCCGCGGTCGCGACGGGCGGCGTGCAGATGGTCGGCTCGTCGGGCACGGTCACGACCTTGGCGGGCATCCATCTCGGCCTGCCGCGCTACGACCGGGCGCGCGTCGACGGCGTCGCGGTCGGTTATGACGAGATGCGCGCGGTCTCGCGGCGCATCGTCGAGATGGACGTGGCCGGGCGGCTCGCCCATCCCTGCATCGGGCGGTCGCGCGCCGACCTGGTGGTCGCCGGCTGCGCCATCCTCGACGCCATCCTCGACGCCTGGCCGGTCGACCGCATCCGCATCGCCGATCGCGGCGTGCGCGAGGGCATTCTGCTCGGCCTGATGGGCGTCCCCGCGCCGATCCATTTGCCGGCGGCCGCGACGCGCCGATGACGCGCGGTCGTGCCCGCCCGCCGGGTCGCCGCGGGCCCGCGGTCCGGGTGCGAGCCACCGGGGGCCGCTCAGCATCGTCAAGGCATTGGCTGCAGCGCCAGCTCAACGATCCCTACGTAGCCGAGGCGCAGCGCCTCGGCTACCGCTCGCGCGCCGCCTTCAAGCTGATCGAGCTGAACCAGCGCTTCCGGCTGTTGCGCGCGGGTCAGCGCGTGGTCGATCT
>DATJNS010000556.1:0-3169 GCA_035507915.1 Candidatus Sulfotelmatobacter sp. | reverse complement strand
GTTGGTATCCGAGGACGGGATGGTTCCGGCTGCGATCGTCACGTTTCCGCCGGCGCCGGTCGAGGCGGTCGCGTTACCCCCCTGGACGACGACGTTGCCGCCAGCCGCATTCGTGCTGCCGCTCGACGCTCCTCCCTGGATCGTGACGGACCCGCCGGTAATGACGTTGCCGCTACCGCCGCCGTCATTGCCTCCCGTGATCGTCACGCCGCCGCCCGACTGGGAGTTGCCGGCCGTCGAACCGAGATTGCCGCCCGCGATGCTGATGTTGCCGGGGACTCCGGTTCCGGTTGCAGCTGCGGCAGAGATCGTCGCGCCGCCACCGTTGTTATTGCCGCCGCTCGGGGCACCGCCGGCGAGCGTCACAGAGCCACCGGTCGCCGATGCACCGTTGGACCCGACGATCTCCACGTTGCCGTTGGCGGGAGCAAACACACCGGAGCTCGTGCCGCCCGAGAAGCTGTAGCTCGGCGCGCTCACGCTGCCGTTCGGCGCGGTCAACGGATAGGTGACGCTGCCGCTCCCGCCGCCCCCGCCGCCGCCGATCTGCTGGGCGTCGGCGCGGGCGAGCAGGCCGAGCGCGGCGACCAGCGCGAGCGCCCGCGCGAGGATGCGGGGCGTCGTCATTGCACCGCGCCGCCGATGAAGGCCGTGATCGTGCCGGTCGTCTTGGTGAAGCAGCTCGCGGCCGAGGTCACCACGGCGACGATGCCGGTCGCGTAGACCGCGGGCGGCCCGGGCGCGTAGTTGATCGAGCCGAAGCTGTTGGCCGGCAGCGGCACGCAGGCGAGCGGCGTGATGGCGCCATCCGCCGGCGCCGAGGTCGCGTTGAGCACGACCAGGAAACCGGCGGTCGCGGTCAGGTTGGTGGCGTAGACGCCGTAGAGATTGCCGGCCGACGCCTTCAGCACGTGGGTCGCCTCGGCCGCCGTCGAGACCACCGGCGTGATGCCGACGCCGGCGTTGGCCGACGGCGCGATCGCGACGCCGTTGGTCGTGCCGGGCGTCGTCTGGTCGATGCCCGCCTTGCCGACGATGTTGGTGCCGGCCGGGAGCGACGACGATCCGGCGACCGTCGTGCCGTCCTGCGCGACCGTCATGCGCTGCGAACCGGTGCCGGTCGCGCCGGCGCCGGTCAGCACCGTCGTCGCGTTGACCTGCGCGGTGTTGGTCGGCAGGTTCGACTGGTTCGACGCCAGCGCGACCGGCAGCGAGCCCGCCATCGTGGTCTGGCCGAGCGCGAGCGCCGTGCCGCCGACCTTGGCGAGGTTCACCGTCGTGCCGTTGCCGGCGCTGCCGGGCTGGCGGTCCCACGTCGCGCCGTTCCACAGATAGCCGTAGGACACCGACGAGCCCAAGCCGGTCGAGACCGCCGCGACGCCGTCGGAATTGTTGGCGCCGGTGCCGCTGCCCGCCGAGCAGCCGGTCGTGCAGTTGACCTTGAGGTTGCCCGACGCGTCGACACCGGCCTGGTTGGGCGCCTGCGGGTTGGTCGCGTCGACGATCGCGACCGTGGTGCCGATCACCGGCGGCGCCGCCATCAAGGCGTGGCCGAGCAGCGCCAGCGCGCCGACCAGCGGCAGCGCCCACAGCCAGCGCAACGTCGCGGCCCGCACGCGGGCCCGGAACAGCAATCGTCTCATCGGTGGCGGCCCTCCATGGCATCGTGGTCGAACGCGGCGCGGATCTGGTCGAGCGTGACGCCGAAGCCGCCGCCGGCGTCGCGGCGGCGCCGGCCCTCGGCGATGACGGCGCGCACGGCGTCCTCGCTCGGCGCGGCGCGCCGGCGCGCGCGCGCCGGATCGGTCGCCGGCCTGGCGGCGGCGCGCTCGAGCTGCGCGATGCGGCGGCGATCGGTCATGTCGGCCTCACGCCGCGCCTCACGACGCGCCGCCGGACGCGCCCAGCCGGCGCTCCAGCGCGGCGATGCGGTCCTCGAGCTCGGAGGCCTCGATCGCCTTGCCGGCGGCCGCCACCACGGCGCTGAGCGCCGCGCCCTCCTCGGTCGTGATCGCGCCGCGGCCGGTCGCCGCGGCGATCAGGGCTTGCGCGCGCGCGACGTCGGCGAGGCTCGCCAGCGCCGGCAGGTCGAGCGCCAGGCGGCGCCCCTTGGCCGGCGGCTCCAGGCGCTCGAGGCACAGCTTGAGCGACGGGCCGTGACCGTCGAGCGCGAGCTCGACCGCCTTGGCGAGCAGCGCGTCGCGCTGGTCCTCGAGCACGCCCGAGCGCGCGCGGCCGCCGTCATGCGCCGGCGCATCGGCGCTGCGCGCGGCGCGACGCGGCGATCATGCGGGGGAGTCAGCCATGGGGCGCAACGGCGACGAGCATCATGGCGCCGATGTCGCCGACGCGGCGTGACATGACCACCCCCTGCTCGTGTCACTGGACCAGCCGCGTGCCGGCGCCGGGCAAAGCGAGGCCGACCTAGACCCCGTCGTCGTCCTCGGCGAGCTCGTCGTCCTCGCGGTCGGCGTCGTCCTCGCGCTCGTCGCTCTCGAACTCGGCGAGCGCCGCCAGCACCGCGTCGCTCACCGGCGCGAGCAGGAACTGCTGGCCGTCGCACTCGATCAGGTCGGCGCCGTCGACGATGGCGCGCAGCGCGCGGCGCTCGGCCGGCGTGACGCGCTGGATCAGGGCGTCGATGTGCGCCGGGTCGAGCGCCGACGGCGCCACTTGCTCGGCGCCGCGCCAGCGGTCGGCCGCGCGCTTCAGGCCGACCAGGCGCTCGAGCCGGCGGCGCAGGCGGATCGGCGCGACCGGCCGCCGCGTCACGGCGTCTCGGCGCCGGCGCGCGCCAGGATGCGGATGACGTGGCGCACCGAGCGCGGCGCCGGATAGTCGCCGAACAGCTCGGGATGCGCGCGCGCGACGCGCACGATCGCGACCGCCGCGGCGGCCTCGGTCAGCCCGGCGAAGCGCAGCACGCGCAGCGCGCGGATCTTGACGTCGCGGCGCTGGCGCGCCTCGACGGTCCACCAGCCGCGCTTGCTCTGGCGCGGCGTCAGGCCGAGCGCGCCGTCGAAGCTCAGGCCCTGCGCGGCGCCCGCCTCGTAGCGCCGCAGCGCCTCGACGAAGCGCGCCGCGTCGGCCGCGAGGCTGGCGTCGCCCACGACCGCCGACACCTTGGCGCCGCTCCGGCGAAGGTCCTCAAGCGTGTTGTCCAGCTTGG
>DATJNS010000555.1:0-8938 GCA_035507915.1 Candidatus Sulfotelmatobacter sp. | reverse complement strand
GCCCGCGTCGTCAAATCGAGCTGCCCCTTGGCCTGCTGCAGATTGCCGACCGCCGTGATCAGGCTCGACTCGGCAGCGACCAGATCCGGGCTGTCGATCTCGAACAGGATCTGACCCTTGGTCACGTCCTGGCCCGGCTTGGCGTACAGCTGCGTGATCCGGCCCTGGTACGGCGGGAACACCGGCACCGTGGCGTCGTCGTTGAACGCGATCTTGCCCACCGCGTCGCGCGACACCCCGAACTCGCGCGTCCCCACGACCTCAACCTTGACCGTATTCAGCTCCTGATCGCCCAGCGTGATGCTGTTGGAGCTTGTCGGACGATCCGCGGATGCGGCGGCCTTGGCGACGCCCCCGGATTGATGCCACGGCATCGGAAAAAGCAGGGCGTAGACGCCGACGGCGACGGCGACCCCCACGGCACCCAAGCCCGCGACGCGGACAGCGCTATTCATTTCGGCCAGTTCCCCGAGTTGGCTTGATCAACCGAGCCGCCGTCGGTTCGCCCGCCGAGCGCGACGCGACCGCTGTTCGGTGCATCTCGCCAGTCGGGCGAAGACGCCCGAGCGAAATCGCAAACGACGTGCCGGATTCAGGGCCGCGTCATGACCTGCGGCCGCGTCACTTCGCCATTATCGTGTGACGTGAATTTCGCGCGGCGCATGCGAGGATTTTCTGTTCAGCGTCACGTGCGCGACGACTCGTCACGGATGAGTCAAATCATCTTGCACAACGATTCGAACATCTGCCCATCGGTAAGTCACCGAGCACCGCATCACGCCGGTAGAAATCAACAAATTTTGTCGGCCGAGGGCTCTCGACGACCTTTTCGACCTATTCGTTTCTCTCGTCATTTATTTATATTTTCTTGATGAAGGACGAATGCCCTTCGGCTCGTCGGCCCGCTTCATGGCGCAAGTGAGGATGTTTCGGCGGTTCCCTTTGCGAGAAGGCCCGAGCGTGCCATGTCGGGTGCCGTCGCGATCAGACAGCCCAAATACACCGCAGCGATCACTGCCGTAGCAAGCAGCACGCCGATCAGCGTGATCTCGAAATCGTACCAGCGATCCGTCAGGGGACGCGGATTCATGAGTCCGGCCAATCCTACGTGAAGCGAGATTCTCGCGTTTCAGCTTCCGAATACTCTCCTTGAATTCGGTCGGTTTCGACCGACAAGTTTTGATGCTCTCAACAAGAATCATTCGATCTTCATGGTTCATCTCAATGGAATGGTTCGTTCATTTTCGAGCAAGAAATCACTTCCGGGATGAGATCTTGGCGCTCTGCGATGCTGGCATCGGCTTTGCTCCCCTGCGGTCAATGGACTGGCATGAACGGTTGATCGAGGCGTACGAGCAGTCGCTGCGGCGCGAGCGCCGGAGCTTGGCGATCGTCGCGGGGATCAGCGCGGCGGTTCTGATTCTGGCGGCAACGCTGACCTGGATGTTCTAGCCCGGCAGTCGCCTGGACATCGGCGCGCCCGTCCACCGTGCCGCTGCGCGGCTTCATCGATCGGCGCTCCGACGCGAGTGTGGTCCTTCAGCGCGGCGCGTCGGATCCGATCACCGACGCCATGCGGGCCTTGAGGCGCGGCGTCGAGAAGTCGAGGAACGCGCGCAGCTTGATGGGCAAAAATCGGCCGGCCGTGTAGACGAGGCTGATCGGCAGGGCCGGCGGCTGGAAGGCGTCGAGCACGGTCGTGAGCGTGCCGGCTTCGAGAGCCGCTTCGACGTGATAGGAGAACGCGGTCGTGATGCCGATGCCGGCACGCGCGGCGTCGCATGCGGCCTCGACGCTGCCGACCACGAGGCGCGAGCGCACCGGTACGGCGACGTCGGCGCCAGCGCGCACGAAGGTCCACACGTCGGTGGCGACGAAGCCCGCGTAGGTGATGCAGTCGTGGCCGGCAAGGTCCTCGGGCGCGCGCGGCGTACCGCGGGCGGCGAGATAGGTGGGGCTGGCGCAGACGACGCGGCGCGTCGCGCCGACCCGCGTCGCCATCATGCTGCTGTCGGGCAGCACGCCGATGCGCAACGCGACGTCGACCTGATCCTCGAGAAGACTGATCACCCGGTCGGCCAGCACCAGCCGCACGTCGATGTCCGGATAGGCCCTGAGAAAGTCGGTGAGCAGTGGAATCACGTAGAGGCGCCCGAGGCCGACCGGTGCCGTCACGATCAGCTCCCCGGTGGGGGCGGTATATTCGCCCGCGGCGACGCGCTCGGCCTCGCTGATGTCGGCGAGAATCCGCTTGGCGGCAGCGACGTAGGTGGTGCCCGCGTCGGTCAGCACCAGCTTGCGGCTCGAACGGTCGAACAGCTTGGCGCGCAAGTGGGTTTCGAGCTCGGAGACCTTGCGGCTGACGGTGGCGAGCGGCGTGTTCAGGCGCCGGGCCGCCGCCGACAAGCTGCCCGCTTCGACCACGGCCAGCACGGTCGACATGGCGTCGAGACGATCCATCCAATCCTCCCGTTTTTTGGAAGGGTAGATCTCGTTTTTCCCGTATAGGCCTGATTTTCGAGAGGGTCTAGCTCTTCAGGCACGGTGGAAGCGCCGCCGGCCAACCAGAGAGACCCACCATGTCACGCATCCCCGTTCCGACCACGACGGAGACCGCCCCTGCGGCAGCACGTCCGCTGCTCGACGGCATCAGGCGCCAGCTCGGTTCGGTACCGAACGCTTTCCGCATGCTCGCCATCAGCCCTGCGGTGCTCGAGGGCTACCTCGCCCTCGACGGCGCGCTGCGCCAGGGCAGCATTGCTCCTGAGACACGCGAGCGCATCGCGCTGGCGGTCGCCGAGATCAACGGCTGCGACTATTGCCTGTCAGCGCGCACCCACCACGCCCGGTCCGTCACCAGGCTCGACGACGCCGAGATCACGGCCAATCGCAACGGCGCTTCGAACGACCCTCAGGCCGACGCCGCGGTGCGCCTGGCCGCCACGATCGCGCGCACGCGCGGCGCCGTCGCCGATGCCGACCTCGCCGCGTTCAAGGCCGCCGGCTACGACGACGCCCAGGCGATCGAGGTCGTAGCGCTCGTCGCGCTCAACACGCTGACGAACTACGTCAACAAGCTCGCTCGCACCGACATCGATTTCCCGATCATCACCGCCCGCGCGGCGGCGTGACGGGCGCATCGAGACCGTGGAGGACGTCATGGTTGATATCGTTGCAAACAGCGCCCTGTCGGTGGCTCGCAAGGCCGAGGCGCCGCATCTGACGCGCCGGCCCGGCTTCCGGCAGACCGTTCGGCGGGCCTTGCTGGCCGGCGTGGCGCTAACCGCGATGGGCGGAGCCGTCTGGTACGGCCACGATTGGTGGACGGTCGGGCGGTTCATCGAGACCACCGACGACGCCTATGTCGGCGGCGACATCACCGTGATCGCGCCCAAGGTGCCCGGCTTCATCGCCACGCTCGCGGTGCGCGACAACCAGCCGGTGAAAGCCGGCGCGCTCTTGATCAAGCTCGACGATCGCGACTATCAGGCGGCGCTCGCCAAGGCCGACGGCGCCGTTGCGGCGGCGCGCGCCGCGCTGGCCAATGTCGAAGCGAACCGTCGCCTCCAGGAATCGGTGATCGCCGAGGCGCAGGCCGGCATCGGCGCCGCCGACGCCGAGGCGGCCCGGTCGCGCTTCGACGTCGTCCGCTACCGCGCCCTGGAAGCCGACCAGTTCGCCTCGACGCAACGCTTCCAGCAGGCCGACGCCGACCACAAGAAGGCGACCGCCGCCGCCGACAAGGCACGCGCCGCCGCGACCGCCGCGACGCGCGAGCTCGACGTGATCGACACCAGGCGCGCGCAGGACGAAGCCGCGCTCCAGCAGGCGCTTGCGGAGCGCGACATGGCGCGGCTCAACCTCGGCTACACCGAGCTGCGCGCGCCGATCGACGGCACGATCGGCAACCGCTCGGCACAGGTCGGCGCCTTTGCGCCGAGCGGCGCGTACCTGCTGAGCGTCATCCCGGCGCACGGGCTCTGGGTCGACGCCAACTTCAAGGAGGACCAGCTCGCGCACATGCGGCCCGGACAGCCGACGACGGTCGTCGCCGACGTGCTCTCCGGGCGGACCTTCCACGGCCACGTCGAGAGCCTGGCGCCGGGCACCGGGGCGGTCTTCAGCGTGATCCCGCCAGAGAACGCCACCGGCAACTTCACCAAGATCGTCCAGCGCGTGCCGGTCCGCATCCGGCTCGACGACGCCGACGCGACGCTGGGTGCGCTGCGCCCGGGCCTGTCGACGACGGTCACCGTCGACACGCGCGCGACAGGGGAGTGACGGCGATGTCGACGTCCGCCTGGCTGCGCAGCCTGTTGCCCTTCGTCGTGATGTGCATCGGCATGTTCATCGCGCTGCTCGACATCCAGATCGTCGCGTCGTCGCTGCAGAACATCGGCGGCGGCCTCTCCGCCGCACAGGATCAGATCAGCTGGGTGCAGACCGCCTATCTGATCGCCGAGATCGTCATGATCCCGCTGTCGGGCTGGCTTACCCGGGTGTTCTCGACGCGCTGGCTGTTCGCCGTCTCGGCGGCGGGCTTCACCGTCGCGAGCCTGCTGTGCGGCATCGCCTGGAACATCCAGAGCATGATCGTGTTCCGCGCGCTGCAGGGAGCGCTCGGCGCGTCGATGATTCCGACCGTGTTCACCTCGTCGTTCCATTATTTCGAGGGGCCGCGCCGGGTCTATTCCGCGGCGGTGGTCGGCACGATCGCCTCGGTCGCGCCCGCGCTCGGACCGGTCATCGGCGGCTGGATCACCGATACGCTCGACTGGCATTGGCTGTTCTACGTCAATCTGCTGCCGGGCGCGGCGATCACAGTGCTGGTGCCGCTGCTCGTAAAGATCGACGAGCCCGACCTCAAACTGCTCAAGGACGCCGACTACCCCGGCATCGTCCTGATGGCGGTTGCGCTCGGCACGCTGGAATACGTGCTCGAGGAGGGCTCGCGCTGGAACTGGTTCGACGACGCGACGATCAGGGAATGCGCCTGGGTGTCGGCGATCACCGGCGTCCTGTTCGTGATCCGCAGCCTGACCTTCGCGCGTCCGGTCGTCGATCTGCGCGCGCTCGGCAACCGCAACTTCCTCGTGGGCTGCATCCTGTCGTTCGTCACCGGCGTCGGCATCTTCTCGACCATCTATCTCACGCCGCTGTTCCTCGGTTACGTGCGCGGCTTCAGCGCCTGGCAGACCGGCATCGCAATCTTCTCGACCGGCGCCGCGGCGCTCGCGGCCGTCCCGTTCTACGTCGTGCTGGCGCGCAAGATCGACCTGCGGTGGCTGATGATGATCGGGCTCGCCTCGTTCGGCCTGTCGATGTGGAGCTTCAGCTTCATCACCCACGATTGGGGCGCCGACCAACTGCTCGTTCCGCAGATCCTGCGCGGCTTTCCCCAGGTCTTCGCGGTCGCCCCGGCGGTCAATCTGGGCCTCGGCAGCCTGTCGCCGGAGCGGCTCAAATACGCGAGCGGGCTGTTCAACATGATGCGCAATCTCGGCGGCGCGGTCGGCATCGCGGTATGCGGCGCGATCTTGAACAGCAGGACCAACTTCCACTTCGACGCCATCGCCTACCATCTCACGCCGGCGAACGTGGCGATGGATCGCCTAATCGCCGGCGTCACGCAGCGCTACGCCGCGTTGCCGGGGAGCTTCGACATCGGCCACACGGCCGCCCTGAAGCAGCTCTGGGCCCTGGCCTATCGCGAGGCCTCCACCTTGGCGTTCGCCGACGCGTTTCGCGCCATCATGGTCGCCTTCATCGTCGCGACATTGCTCGTACCCCTGCTGCGCAACATCGCGCCGGGAAAGGCACCGGCGCCGGCGTCCCACTGATCGCACGTCGGCAAACCACCCAGCGGATACGCAACGGGGTTGAGGCGACCGCGGAATTGCGCTGAACTCCGACGGCGCACCGTCACCGCGCGAGACGCCTGTGGCGCGTGGCCACATCGGGCAAGGAGGAACCGCCGTGCCGTTCTTCGAAAAAGGCAATCTCCGCATCCACTACGAGGAAGCCGGCTCCGGCTTTCCGCTGCTCGTGATCCCCGGCGGCGGCCTGAACGCGACAATCGCCTATGTCAGGGAAAAGGCGCCGTTCGATCCGCTCAAGGAGTTCAAGGACGAGTTCCGCGTCATCGCGCTGGACCTGCGCAACGCCAACGACGGCCAGTCGTCGGGCCCGCTCGAGGTCGACCGGCCGTGGGACGCGCATACCGACGACCAGCTCGCCTTGATGGACCACCTGGGCATCCGCAAGTTCATGGTGATGGGCTTCTGCATCGGCGGCCCGTTCATCTGGAACCTGTTGAAGCGCGCGCCCGACCGCGTGGTCGCGGCGGTGCCGGTGCAGCCCAGCGGCTTCCGGCCGGAGCTGCCCGACCTGTTCTTCAACAACAACATGACCGGCTGGGGTCCGGCGCTGTGCAAGCGGCGGCCCGAGATCACGATGACGATGGTCGAGGCGTTCCTCACCAAGATGTACCGCGCCCCGCCCGACTTCGTCTTCACGGTGACGCGCGACTTCGTGCGCGCCTGCCAGACGCCCGTGCTCGTGATGCCGGAGGACGTTCCGCCGCATCCCTACGCCGTGGCGCTGGAGACCGTGTTGCTCGCGCCCAAGTCGCAGATGTGTCTCTACCCGTGGAAGGAGCCCACGGAGCGCATCCCGATCGCGGTGCGCCACGCCCGCAGCTTCCTGCGCGCGCACCGCCCCGCCGCCGCCTGAGCCGCCGGCTCAGCTCGCGCGCGCATCCTCGAGGATCATGGCGGCGCATTTCTCGCCGATCATGATCGAAGGTGCGTTGGTGTTGCCGCCGGGCACCTGCGGCATGATCGAAGCGTCGGCCACGCGCAGACGCTCGAGCCCGTGCACGCGCAGGCGCGGATCGACGACGGCGTCGACCTCGCGGCCCATCCGGCACGTGCCGACCGGGTGCAGGTTCGAGACGCCGCGCAGGCGGATCTCCGCGCGGATGTCGTCATCGGTCCGGCAGGCCTCGCCGGGGATCACCTCCTCGACGACGAACGGCTTCAGCGCCGGCTGCGCCACGATCTTGCGGCTGAGCTTGGTGCCATAGATCAGCGCCTGCCAATCGTACTCGGACGCCAGGAAGTTGAAACGGATCGCCGGCGCGGCCAGCGGATCCGGGCTCTTGAGCCGCACCGTGCCGCGGCCCTCGGGACGCAGATGCACCGGCGAGAGCGTGAAGGCGGAAAACGGATGCGGCTTGATGCCGGTCCGCAGCCGCTCGAACGCGCTCCAGCCGAACATGTTGATCTGCAGATCGGGCTGCTCGAGGCGCGGATCGCTCTTGACGAAGGCGCCCGCGTAGATGCCGGCGTTCGACAGATGCCCGGAGCGCGTGAGCACGTATTGCACGCCGGACATCAGCTGCCGGATCGGGCTGGCGGCGAGGTCGTTCAACGTCACCTTCTGGGCGCAACGCCACACCAGGTAGGTGTTGAAGTGGTCGTGCAGGTGCTTGCCGACCCCTGCCATCTCGCGCACGACCGGGATGTCGAACTCGGCGAGCAGGTCGGCCGGCCCGACGCCGGACAGTTGCAGCAGCTGCGGCGAGCCGTAGACGCCGCCCGAGACGACGATCTCGCCCCTCGCCCGCGCGCTCCTCGTGCCGTGCGGCGTACGGTATTCGACGCCGACGGCGCGCGGACCGTCGAACAGAATCCGCGTCGCGTGCGCCTCGGTCTCGACCGTCAGGTTGGATCGTGCCTTGGCGGCGCCGAGATAGGCGCGCGCCGAGCTCCAGCGCCGGCGGTTGCTGGTCGTCGTCTGGTAATAGCCGACGCCCTCCTGGCGCGCGCCGTTGAAATCATGATTGGCCGGGATGCCCGCCTCGATCGCGGCCTGAACCATCGCATCGCCGAGCGGCGAGCGCACCGGATTGGAGACGTTGAGCGGTCCGCCGACGCCGTGGAACTCGTTCTCGCCGCGTTCCTGGTTCTCCGCCTTGCGGAAGAACGGCAACACGTCGTCGTAACCCCATCCTTCGCAGCCGCGCTGGCGCCAGCCGTCGTAGTCGGTCGGCGTGCCGCGCATGTACACCATGCCGTTGATCGAGCTGGTGCCGCCCAGCACCTTGCCACGCGGCTGATAGAGCGTGCGGCCGTTGAGCTCCTTTTCCGGCTCGCTGTCGAACATCCAGTTCACCCGCGGGTCGGTATAGGTCTTGGTGTAGCCCAGCGGGATGTGGATCCACGGGTTGGTGTCCTTGGTACCGGCCTCGAGCAACAGCACGCGCCAGCGGCCGTCCTCGCTGAGCCGCCCGGCGACCGCGCAACCGGCCGAGCCGGCGCCCGTGACGATGAAGTCGTAGACGTTGTCGTCGGCCACGCTGGGCTCCTCGTTTCCCCCGTCGAGGAACGATAGCCAACCGTCCCGCCACCGGAAAGCCCGAGGGAGGGGCCGCAGCGCGCCCTCCGCTACATGCCGCCCCCGCCGCCTCCCCCACCGCTGCTGCCGCCGCCCCCGAGAGGGGTGTAGCCAGTCGCCTGTGGCAGCGCGGGCTCGCCGACGCGCGGTGCACCGCTGCGCGCGTATTCCGCGTCGTTCGGCGAGATCGACGCCGTGCTCGCGCAGCACGCAAGCGCGCACCCAAGCGCGAGCAGCATCAGGAAACGCCACCCCGGTCCCATCGGTCTGTTCTCCCCTCGTGCCTTCGGTGGCCGTGAAGGGAACGATCGACCCCCGGGGTTTATTCGGGTGCGCGCTACGAGGCGACCGACTTCAGCCGCCCCGAGGCTGCGGTCAGATCGCCGTCGATCTCCTGGATCGTGCGGCCGCGGGTCTCGAAGCCGATGAACCAGATCGCCGCCGCCGCCAGGACATACCAGAAGGCGAAGTAGTTCATCGCCGGAACCAGCGCGTCGAGCGTCGCCTTCGGGCTCACGAAATTGGACGAGCCGGCGATCAG
>DATJNS010000554.1:0-25993 GCA_035507915.1 Candidatus Sulfotelmatobacter sp. | reverse complement strand
CTGCGCGCTCAAGTACGACCAGGGGATGAACGCGCCCGTCCTGGTCGCCAAGGGCGTCGAGCTCGTCGCCTTCCGCATCATCGAGAAGGCGCGCGAGAACTTCATCCCGATCGTCCAGAATCCGCCGCTCTCCCGCACGCTCTACGCCACCGTCGAGGTCGACGACGAGATCCCCCGCGAGCACTACAAGGCGGTGGCCGAGGTGATCGGCTACGTGATGCGCCTCAGGAAGAACGCGGTGCATTGAGGCCCGTGCGCCGGGCCGCCCGGCGTCCGCCAAAACCCGGTCCAGACCTGCTATAGTCGAACGGCGCGCTCGGCCCGGCCGACGCCGCGTCGAGCCACTCCTGGGGTGCCGCCCGCGTGCCGACCGCCGCCGTCCGTTCCACCGCTGTCCGTCGCCACGCCTGCGCGCTGGCCGCCGGGCTGGCCGCGCTCGCCGCTGCTGGCGCGCTCGTCTGGCCGTCGACCGCGAGCCTCTGGATTGCCGGCGCGCTGGCGTGCTCGATCGTCGCTGCGGCCGCGCACCTCGTCGCCGCGCGGCCCCCGGTGCCGGCGCCCGGCCCGCCGCCGGGCCCCGCCGCGCCGCCGGCGGCGCTGTTCGACCGCGCGCCGTTCGGCATCGCCTATGTCGAGCGCGACGGCCGGATCGCCCGCTTCAACGAGGCATTCGCCGCCTTGTGCGGCCAGAGCCCCGACGTGCTCCGGCGCGCCCGCCTCGAGGACCTGGTCGCGCTCGAGGATCGCGCCGCCGCGCTCAGGATGCTGCGCGACGCCGCAGCGACCGGCGCGCGCGAGCAGCGCGCCGAGCTCGGGCTCGCGGGCACGCCGCGGCGCGCCGTCGCGGCCTACATCAGCGCGTCCGCCGACGCCGCCGATGCCGGCGCGAGCGCCGCCGGTGTCGCGCCGCCGCACGGTGCGGACGGCTTCGTCGTCCATCTGATCGACATCACCAACTTCAAGGAGCTCGAGAACCAGGTCGTCCAGGCGCGCAAGATGCAGGCGGTCGGCCAGCTCGCCGGCGGCGTCGCGCACGACTTCAACAATCTGCTGACCGCGATGATCGGCTTCTGCGACCTCCTGTTGCTGCGCCACCGCGCCGGCGACCCGTCGTTCGCCGACATCATGCAGATCAAGCAGAACGCCAACCGGGCGGCCAGCCTGGTGCGCCAGCTGCTCGCCTTCTCGCGCCAGCAGACCCTGCGCCCGAAGGTCCTCGACATCACCGACACGCTGGCCGAGCTGTCGCACCTCTTGCGCCGGCTGATCGGCCAGCAGGTGATGCTCAAGATCGCCCACGGCCGCGACCTCGGCCTGGTGCGCGTCGATCAGAGCCAGTTCGAGCAGGTGATCATCAACCTCGCGGTCAACGCGCGTGACGCCATGCCGAACGGCGGCGCGCTCACCGTGCGGACCTCGAACGTGTCGGTCGTCGAGCCGGTCGACGTCGCGCACGAGACCATGCCGTCGGGCGACTACGTCCGCATCGAGGTGATCGACACCGGCACCGGCATCCCGAAGGACGTCCAGGCGCGCATCTTCGAGCCGTTCTTCACGACCAAGCCGGTCGGCATGGGCACCGGTCTCGGCCTCTCGACGGTCTACGGCATCGTGCGCCAGACCGGCGGCTTCATCCTGGTCGACTCCGAGCCGGCGCCGAGCCCGAGCCAGGGCACCACCTTCGCGATCTACCTGCCGCGCCACGCCGGCGGCGTGCCGGCCGAGGAGCGGCCGGCGACCGAGGAGACCGAGCGCGCCGACACCGACCTCACCGGCAACGCCACCGTGCTGCTGGTCGAGGACGAGGATCCGGTGCGCCTGTTCACCGCGCGCGCCTTGCGGAACAAGGGCTACCGCGTGCTCGAGGCGAAATCGGGCGAGGCCGCGCTCGAGCTCCTGGGCGGGCTCGCCGAGCAGCGCGTCGACGTGCTGATCACCGACGCCGTGATGCCGGTGCTCGATGGGCCGAGCCTGATCAAGCTCGTGCGCGAGCAGCGCCCCGACATCAACGTGATCTGCATCTCGGGCCACACCGACGAGGACCTGCGCGGGCGCATCGCGGCCGCCGGCGACGTCTTGTTCCTGCCCAAGCCCTTCAGCCTGAAACAGCTCGCCCTCCGGGTGAAGGAAGTCACGCGCAGCGAAGCCCGCTCCTGAGCGGCCCCCAAGGCGGCGCCTCCGTCGGGCTCACGAACCGCGACACCCGGGTGTGCTCCCCGGCATCAGCCGTGTCGCTGCGTGCAGACGGACGGGGGTTACCGGATTCTGCTCGGTGGACATCGGCCGGACGCACGCCCGGGCGGAGGACGGGGCAACCAGCCCGAGAATGTCCTGATGTGCCCGTTTTGTTCTTGACGAAACGAGAACAGACAGGGTACAAGTCCGTTCTGGCCGGGCGGATTGCGCCGTCTGGGGGCCTATGGAATAAGAAGGGGAATGCCATGTCGGCAGCTCAACTGCGCCTCATCGACAAAGACAGCATGGACAAGAACAAAGCCCTCGACGCCGCCCTCGGGCAGATCGAACGCGCCTTCGGCAAGGGCTCGATCATGAAGCTCGGCGCGCGCCCCGCGGCGACCGAGGCCGAGGTGATCTCGACCGGCTCGCTCGGGCTCGACATCGCGCTCGGCATCGGCGGCCTGCCGCGCGGCCGCATCGTCGAGATCTACGGGCCCGAGAGCTCGGGCAAGACCACGTTGGCGCTGCACGTGATCGCCGAGGCCCAGAAGGCCGGCGGCACCTGCGCCTTCGTCGACGCCGAGCACGCGCTCGACCCGACCTACGCCAAGAAGCTCGGCGTCGACGTCGACGAGCTGCTGATCTCCCAGCCCGACGCCGGCGAGCAGGCGCTCGAGATCGCCGACACGCTGGTGCGCTCCGGCGCGATCGACGTGCTGGTGGTCGATTCGGTGGCCGCTCTGGTGCCGCGCGCCGAGCTCGAGGGCGAGATGGGCGACAGCCATGTCGGCCTGCAGGCCCGCTTGATGAGCCAGGCGCTGCGCAAGCTCACCGGCTCGATCTCGCGCTCGCGCTGCATGGTCATCTTCATCAACCAGATCCGTCTCAAGATCGGCGTGATGTTCGGCAATCCCGAGACGACCACCGGCGGCAACGCGCTCAAGTTCTACGCCTCGGTTCGCCTCGACATCCGGCGCATCGGCGCGATCAAGGACCAGGACCAGGTGGTCGGCAACCAGACCCGGGTCAAGGTGGTGAAGAACAAGATGGCCCCGCCGTTCCGCGTCGTCGAGTTCGACATCATGTACGGCGAGGGCGTGTCCAAGACCGGCGAGCTGATCGATCTCGGGGTCAAGGCCAACATCGTCGAGAAATCGGGCGCCTGGTTCTCCTATGACGGTCAGCGCATCGGCCAGGGCCGCGAGAACGCCAAGACGTTCCTCAGGGAGAACCCCGAGGTCGCGGCGGCGATCGAGCAGGCGGTCCGCCAGAACGCCGCCGGTGTCGCCGACAGCCTGATGGCGGCTGGCGACTTCTCGGCCTCGGAATAGCGCCCCGAGGGGCCTGAATTCCGCCTGCTCCGGCAGGCGGGGGCGAGTTTACGGGCGGAACGACGCACGCGGCTCCGGGCCAGACCCGGGCGGCGTGCGGCGTTTCGATCGGCGGAGCGTCGTCCGGTGGCGGGCCGCGCCTAGCGGAAGTTGAACATCAGGTTCAGGCCGGGCGACGCCACCACGGGCGGCGAATAGACCACCGGCGGCGGCGCCACGCCGTAGGCGTAGCGATCGTGATCGTGATCCCAATGGCGCTCGTGACGCCGGTCGTCGCGCCGGTGGTCGCGGTCGTCGGCGCGCGCCGGACCGCATAGGGCGCTGGCCCCGATCACGCCGGCGAGCGCAGCGAAGAGAGCTATCCGCAGGGTCGTCATCCACACCTCCCTCGGGGCGTTGGGCGTGCTTGGGAAACGCCGGGATGGCGTCGACGGTTCGGGCGGGTCTCCCGCGGCTTGCCGGCCGGACCGGCCGGGCCCACTTCCTGGACAGGGCAGAGCCCCCACGGTACAAGGCCATAGGGTCGATTCGCTGACCTGGTTTGTGAACCGACCCGCGGCCCCCAACCGGCCGTCCCAGCCCCGCCGCCCCACGATTCGGACGCCATGCAGACCGCGAACGACATCCGCGCCGCCTTCCTCGGCTATTTCCGCCGCCACGACCATGAGGTCGTGGCCTCGAGCCCTCTGGTTCCGCGCAACGATCCCACGTTGCTGTTCACCAATGCCGGCATGGTGCAGTTCAAGAACGTGTTCACCGGCGCCGAGAAGCGGCCTTACGTGCGCGCCACCACCTCGCAGAAATGCGTGCGCGCCGGCGGCAAGCACAACGACCTCGAGAACGTCGGCTACACCGCGCGCCACCACACCTTCTTCGAGATGCTGGGCAACTTCTCGTTCGGCGACTACTTCAAGGACCGCGCGATCGAGCTGGCCTGGGACCTGGTCACCCGCCAGTACGGCCTGCCGGAGTCGCGCCTGCTCGTCACGGTCTACGCCGAGGACGAGGACGCGTTCGGCCTGTGGCGCAAGATCGCCGGCCTGCCCGAGGGGCGCATCATCCGCATCCCGACCTCGGACAATTTCTGGGCGATGGGCGACACCGGCCCGTGCGGGCCGTGCTCGGAGATCTTCTACGATCACGGCGAGGGCATTCCGGGCGGGCCGCCGGGCAGCCCTGACGCCGACGGCGACCGCTTCATCGAGATCTGGAACCTGGTGTTCATGCAGTTCGAGCAGCAGGCGCCCGGCCAGCGGGTGCCGCTGCCGCGGCCGTCGATCGACACCGGCATGGGCCTCGAGCGCATCACCGCGGTGATGCAGGGCGTCCACGACAACTATGACATCGACCTCTTCAAGGCGCTGATCGCCGCCTCGGCCGAGTTCTCCGGCGTCGCGGCGCACGGACCGCACGCGGTGTCGCACCGCGTGATCGCCGACCATCTGCGCGCCTCGTCGTTCCTGATCGCCGACGGCGTGCTGCCGTCGAACGAAGGCCGCGGCTACGTGCTGCGCCGGATCATGCGCCGCGCCATGCGCCATGCCCACATGATCGGCTGCAAGGATCCGCTGATGTGGCGGCTCGTGCCGGCGCTGGTCGCGCAGATGGGCCAGGCATTCCCGGAGCTCGGGCGCGCGCAGCCGCTGATCACCGAGACGTTGCGCCTCGAGGAGACGCGCTTCAAGCAGACGCTCGAGCGCGGGCTCAGGCTGCTCGAGGACGAGACCGCGAAGCTCGGCGCGAGCCAGGCACTGTCCGGCGAGGTCGCCTTCACGCTCTACGACACCTTCGGCTTCCCGCTCGACCTCACGCAGGACGTGCTGCGTGGCCAGGGTCGCGCGGTCGACCTCGCCGGCTTCGATGCCGCGATGGCGCGCCAGCGCGCGCAGGCGCGCGCGGCGTGGGCGGGCTCGGGCGAGGCGGCGACCGATAGCGTGTGGTTCGAGTTGCGCGAGCATCTCGGCGCCACCGAGTTCCTCGGCTACGACACCGAGCGCGCCGAGGGCCAGCTGGTTGCGCTGGTGGTCGACGGCAAGCCGGTCGAGCAGGCGGGCGCGGGCACCGAGGTCGCCTTCATCGCCAACCAGACGCCGTTTTACGGCGAGTCGGGCGGCCAGATGGGCGACGCCGGCGCGGCGCGCGGCCCGGCTGGCGCGATCGCCGTCGAGGACACGCAGAAGAAGCTCGGCGACCTGATCGTGCATGTCGGCACGGTGATGGACGGCACCGTCAAGGTCGGCGATCCGCTCGAGCTCGTGGTCGACGGCGATCAGCGAACGCGGTTGCGCGCCAACCATTCGGCGACCCACTTGCTGCATGAGGCGCTCCGCCGCCAGCTGGGCGAGCACGTGACCCAGAAGGGCTCGCTGGTGGCGCCCGACCGGCTGCGCTTCGACATCAGCCATCCGAAGCCGATCGGCGGCCCCGAGCTGCACGCGGTTGAGCTCGAGGTCAATCGGCGCATCCGGCTCAACAGCGACGTCACGACGCGGCTGATGACGCCGGCCGATGCGGTCGAGGCCGGTGCGCTCGCGTTGTTCGGCGAGAAGTACGGCGAGGAGGTGCGCGTCGTTGCGATGGGGCATGACGACACGCGCTACTCGGTGGAGCTGTGCGGCGGCACCCACGTGCGGCGCACCGGCGACATCGGCCTCTTCAAGATCCTGAGCGAAAGCGCGGTCGGCGCGGGCGTGCGGCGCATCGAGGCGTTGACCGGCGAGGCCGCGCTCAACCACGTCGGTTCCGAGGAGGCGCTGCTCGGCGAGACCGCGGCGGCGTTGCGCGCGCCGGCCAACGAGCTGCCTCAGCGCGTCGCCCAGCTGGTCGAGGACAGACGGCGGCTCGAGCGCGAGCTGGTCGAGGCGCGCAAGGCGGCGGCGGCGGGCGCCGGTGCCACCGCCCCGGCGACCAAGACGGTGGCGGGCGTGCCGCTCGCGGTGCGCCGGCTCGACGGCGTGCCGGCGCGCGAGCTCAAGAGCATGGCGGACGAGCTCAAGCGCCAGCTCGGCTCGGCCGTGATCGTGCTGGCCGCGACCGAGGAGGGCAAGGTCTCGCTGGTCGTCGCGGTGACCGACGATCTGGTCAAGCGCGCCAACGCGGTCGACTTGGTCAAGTGCGGCGCGGCTGCGCTCGGCGGCAAGGGCGGCGGCGGCCGTCCCGACATGGCCCAAGCGGGCGGCGCGGATGCGTCCAAGATCGACGCCGCGCTCGCCGCCATCGAGACGGCACTGGCGAGCGCGGCCGCCGCGGCATAGCCACACCGCGCGCCTACGCGCCCCGGTTCCGCCGCTTCAGCGTCATGCTCGGGCTTGTCCGAGCATCCACGCCCTTTGTTTCAGCCGCGCGAGCAACCGCCACGCCAACCCTGCTCGCGCGGCGGGGTTGGCGGGCGGCAGACGTGCGAGCAGCTCAAAGACGTGGATCCTCGGCGCGAGGCCGAGGATGGCTACCCTGGGCGGCTCGCCTGACGTCGCGTCAGAGAGCGGCGAGCGCAGCGTTCAGCGTCGCACTCGGCCGCATCGCTGCCGATGTCTTGGCCTGATCGGGCAGGTAATAGCCGCCAGTATCCACCGGCTTACCCTGCGCGGCGATCAGCTCAGCATTGATCTTGGCCTCGTTGGCCGCCAGCGCCTCCGCCAGCGGTTTGAAGCGGGCCGACAGTGCCGAACTGTTGTCCCGCCGGGCCAGCGCCTGTGCCCAATAGAGGGCCAGATAGAAATGGCTGCCACGATTATCCAGCTCGCCAACCTGTCGTGCCGGGGAACGGTTATTCTCGAGGATCATGCCGTTGGCCTCATCGAGCGTCTCGGCCAAAACCTTCACGTCCTCATTCCCACTTGTCTGCGCCAGATGTTCCAGCGAAGCGCCGAGCGCCAGGAATTCGCCCAGCGAATCCCAGCGCAGATACCCTTCGTGCTGGAACTGCTCCACATGCTTGGGCGCTGAGCCGCCGGCTCCGGTCTCGAATAACCCGCCGCCCGCCAGCAACGGAACGATCGACAGCATTTTGGCCGACGTTCCCAGCTCCATGATCGGGAAAAGATCGGTCAAGTAGTCGCGCAGCACATTGCCGGTGACGGAGATGGTGTCGAGCCCCTTGCGAATGCGCTCGAACGAGAACTTGATCGCCTCGACCGGCGCCAGGATGCGGATGTCCAGGCCCGAGGTGTCCTCGTTCTTGAGGTATTTCTCGACCTTGGCGATCAACTGCGCGTCGTGCGCGCGTTTGGCGTCGAGCCAGAACACTGCCGGGGTGCTGGTCAGGCGCGCGCGGCGCACCCCAAGCTTGACCCAGTCCTGGATCGGCGCGTCCTTGACCTGGCACATCCGGAAGATGTCACCGGTCTCGACCGGGCGCGACAGCAGAACCGTGCCGTCATCGGCGACCACGCGCACCGTTCCGCTCGCGGCGAGCTCGAACGTCTTGTCGTGCGAGCCATACTCCTCGGCTTGCTGCGCCATCAAACCTACGTTCGGCACGGAGCCCATGGTCTTCGGATCGAAGGCGCCATGCGCCTTGCAGTCCTCGATGGTGGCCTGGAACAGCGTCGCGTAGCAACGATCGGGGATCGCGGCGATGACGTCGTGCAGCTTGCCGTCAGCGCCCCACATGTGTCCGGATTCGCGAATCATCGCCGGCATCGATGCATCGATGATCGTATCGCTCGGCACGTGCAGGTTGGTGATGCCGCGATCGGAATTGACCATGGCGAGGCCAGGCTGTTTCGCGTAGGTGGCCTGGATATCGGCCTTGATGGCCGCCTTTTCCGCCTCCGGCAACGTCTCGATCCGGGTCAGCATGTCGGCCACGCCGTTGTCGGGATCGACGCCCAGGCGCGCCAGCGTGGCGCCATGCTTCTCGAACACATCAGCGAAGAACACGGACACGCAATGACCGAACAGGATGGGATCGGAGATCTTCATCATGGTGGTCTTGACGTGCAGCGAGAACAGGATGCCGTCCTTCTTCGCCGCGGCGATCTGCGCGGCGAAGAAGGCGCGCAATGCCTTACGGCTCATCACCGATGCGTCGATGATTTCGCCGGCCAGAAGCGGCGTCTTCGTCTTCAGCACCGTGACCGCGCCATCGCTGCCGACCAACTCGATACGGGCATTGGTCGGTGCCGCAATGGTCGTCGCGACCTCCGAACCGTAGAAATCGTCGCTCGACATGTGCGCCACGCGGGTTTTCGAGTCCTTGCTCCAGGCGCCCATCTTGTGCGGATGGCTGCGCGCGAACTGCTTCACGGCGCCGGCGGCGCGGCGGTCGGAATTGCCCTCGCGCAACACGGGATTGACGGCGCTGCCGAGCACCTTGCCGTAGCGCGCGCGGATTTCCTTGTCCGCTGGCGTCGCGTCGCTGTCCGGATAATTCGGCACGTCGTAGCCCTTGCTCTGTAACTCCTTGATCGCGGCCTTCAGCTGCGGGATCGAGGCAGAGATGTTGGGCAGCTTGATGATGTTGGCCTCGGGCCGCATCGCAAGCTTGCCAAGCTCGGCGAGCTCGTCGTTGATCTTTTGCGCCGGTGTCAGCTTGTCGGGGAAGTTGGCGATGATGCGGCCGGTCAGGGAAATGTCCTTCAGCTTCATCTTCACGTGGGCCGCCCCGACGAAGGCTTGGACGATCGGCAGCAGGGAATGCGTGGCAAGCCCAGGCGCTTCATCAACCTTCGTCCAAACGATTTCGAGATCTGGCATGCTTGCACCTCCGCGCGCCGCATTCGTTCGTTATCGGCGTGGCAATTACGCCATCGCCTTCTTCATGTTGTCGACGACCTTCTGGAAGAATTGGCTGGTGGTCAGCCACGACTGGTCGGGACCGATCAGCAACGCCAAGTCCTTGGTCATCGAGCCGCTCTCGACCGTGTCGACGCACACCTTCTCGAGCGTCTGGGCGAACTTGCAGACGTCGGGCGTGTTGTCGAACGTGCCGCGGTAGTTGAGCCCGCGCGTCCAGGCGAAGATCGAGGCGATCGGGTTGGTCGAGGTCTCGCGGCCCTTCTGGTACTCGCGATAGTGGCGCGTCACGGTGCCGTGCGCGGCCTCGGCCTCGACCGTCTTGCCGTCGGGCGTCAACAAGACCGAGGTCATCAGGCCGAGCGAGCCGAAACCCTGCGCCACCGTGTCGGACTGCACGTCGCCGTCGTAGTTCTTGCACGCCCACACGAAGGCGCCGCTCCACTTCAGACACGCCGCGACCATGTCGTCGATCAGGCGATGCTCGTAGACGATCTTCTTCGCCTTGAACTTGTCGGCGAATTCCTTCTCGAACACCTCCTGGAAGATGTCCTTGAAGCGGCCGTCATAGGCCTTGAGGATGGTGTTCTTGGTCGACAGATAGACCGGCCAGCCGCGCGCCAGCCCGTAATTCATGGACGAGCGCGCGAAGCCGCGGATCGACTCGTCGAGATTATACATGGCCATCGCCACGCCCGGCTCCTTGTACTGGTAGACCTCGCGCGTGATCGGCGCGCCGCCGCCGTCCGGCGTGAACGTGACGGTCAGCTTGCCCGGGCCGGGCACCAGGAAGTCGGTGGCGCGGTACTGGTCGCCGAAGCCGTGGCGGCCGATCACGATCGGCTGGGTCCAGCCGGGCACCAGCCGCGGCACGTTCTTGCAGATGATCGGCTCGCGGAAGATCGTGCCGCCGATGATGTTGCGGATCGTGCCGTTGGGCGACTTCCACATCTGCTTGAGGTTGAATTCCTTCACCCGTCCTTCGTCGGGCGTGATGGTCGCGCACTTCACGCCGACGCCGTGCTTCTTAATCGCCTCGGCCGAGTCGATGGTGATCTGATCATTGGTCTTGTCGCGCGCCTCGACGCCGAGATCGAAATAGATCAGATCGACATCGAGGAAGGGCAGGATCAGCTGCTCGCGGATGTTCTTCCAAATGATCCGGGTCATTTCATCGCCGTCGAGCTCGACGACGGGCTTGGCGACCTTGATCTTCGGCATGAGCGGCTCCGCAGCAAGGCCACGTCTCGGCGACGCTCCGCTCGCGCCCGGATGCGCGGGGACGGGCCGTTGGAGGGCCGGAAAGGCCGGGACTGTAGCACTTGCAGCCCCCTATGCAAGCCGAGGGCCGCGGACCGAACGCCGGTTTTTGGTAAGGGTCACATGCTCGGGGCGCAGGGCGGCCGCGACGGCTGGCCCAGGGGCTGGACGGGGGCTGGACGAGGGCGCCCGCCCGCGACGGATCGCGTCTAGATCAGCTCCGGCTCGGGTCCGACGCGCGGCGCGGCCGCGTGCTCGAGCGCCGGCAGAACCTGGTCGACCGCGTCGACCACGGTCATCAGCGCGCGCATCTCGGGGCGCGCGAAGTTCTCGCCGATGACGTGGTCGATCAGCGCTGCGAGCGGTCGCCAGTAGCCGGCGACGTCGACGAGAACGATCGGCTTGTCGTGCAGCTGCAGCTGCTTCCAGGTCAGGATCTCGAACGTCTCCTCGAGCGTGCCGAGGCCGCCGGGGAGGATCACGAAGCCGTCGGAGCGCTCGAACATCGTGCGCTTGCGTTCGTGCATGTTGTCGACGATGACGAGCTCGGTGACCGCACCGTGGCCGACCTCGGCGCGCCGCAGGAAGTCCGGGATCACGCCGACGACCGTGCCGCCGGCCCGCAGGCAGGCGTCGGCCAGCAGCCCCATCAGCCCGATCCGGCCGCCGCCGTAGACCAGCCCGATGCGCTGCTCGCCGAGCAAGGTGCCGAGACGGACCGCGGCATCGCGGTAGCGCGCGTCCACGGCGCCCGACGAACCGCAATAAACGCACAAGGATCTAAAGTTTCTCATCCTTTTCTTTCCATCGCGCCCGCTACGACGCGGGCAGGCAACAGGCGCACATCCGATGCGCCGCGGCAAGCCGCAGCGGCCGCCGGGGCGCTCTGGTCGACGCCGCAGGTCTGTGCCAGTCTCTGGCCGGTATCGGGTCTTTGAGGGATTATTTGCGCCCGACCGCCCGTTTAACGGCCCACACGCGGTGGCGTCACCCTAAGAAAAGAGGAACGAGATGGCACGAGTCTGGCCTTGGATCTCCACAATCGCGGTCGCCGGCTTGGTCGGCATCCTGGCGATCGGTCCGTCGATCGTCGCGCGCGCCGCCGACGATCCGATCGCGGCCCGCAAGGCGAACCGCAAGGAAGTCGGCGATCTGGCCAAGCAGATCAAGGCCGTGGTCGATGCCGGCGGACCGGCATCGAGCATCGTCGAGCCGGCGCGCAAGATCGCCGCGCTCGAAGGTCCGTTCGACACGCTGTTCCCGCCCGGATCGGACAAGGGGGACACCAAGGCGCTGCCCGCGGTGTGGACCGACTGGAACGGCTTCCAGACGGCCTCGAAGACCCTGGTGACCCAGGCCAACGCGCTCGCCGATGCCGCGGCCGCTGGCAAGTCGCCCGACGAGATCAAGGCCGCGTTCGGTGCGCTGGGCAAGGCCTGCGGCGGCTGCCACAACACCTACCGCGCGAAGTAAGGCACCAGTCCGACGATCCCGGCCACGACCGCCGCGGCGCCGATGAGGACCGCGGCGGCGACCACCGGATGCGCCGTCACGCCGGCGACGGCGCTTGCGCCCAGGTCCGCGGCGGCCGCCCGCTTGCGCCCGGTGATCATCGCGCCGATCAGGTTCTGACGCTTGACGATCCAGTAGGCGAGCACCGCCGCGATGTGGAGCCCGGCGAGCGCCAGGATGACGTCGAAGTTGTAGACGTGGACCGTCGTCAGGCGCGACCGCGTGGCCGACGACACGAGGTCGCCCAGCGGGCCGGTCGTCACGATGTCGTCGTCGGCGAACAGCCCCGTGCCGGTCTGCACCAGCAGCGCGATCAGCATGACGACGATCATCCAGCCGCCGATCGCATTGTGCCCGAGGTCGGACGTCGGGCCGGGGCGCGCGAGCTCGCGCAGGTGATGCAGCGCCGACGGCACGCCGCGCACGAAGCTCGCGAAGCGCGCATGCGTGCTGCCGACCACGCCCCACGCGATGCGAAACAGCACCAGCGTCAAGATCGCGTAGCCCGACCAGAAATGGTACCGCAGCCACTCGTCGCCGCCGAGCTCCCCGGTGGTCCACGAGGTCGCGATCAGGCACACGAGCAGCCAGTGGAACAACCGGGTCGGCACGTCCCACACCGGGATCAGGGGGCTCGCGGAGGGAGCGGACGGCTTCTGCATCGGCGCCAGCGGATACGGAGGACGGCCGACAGAAGACCGAATTTGTCGCCGCGGGTCCACCCTCTGGCCTAGCTCCGCCGCGGATCGGGGTCTGCTAGACTGTATCGGTGCGACGAGCCCTGATCCTCGGCCTCTTGGGTGTGGCTCTCCTCGCCGGCTCGCTGATCTTCGAGCTGACGCGCGGCGGTCTGGACCGTGATGCCCCGCCGCCGGCCATCCCACCGTCCGCGACGCCGGCCGTGCACGCGGACGCCGGGCGCGCGGCCCCGCCGGTCGCTTCCGACGCGGCGCCCAGCTTCGATATCGTGCGCGTCAGTCCGGACGGTGACGCGGTGATCGCGGGGCGCGCCGCGCCCGGCGCGACCGTCACCGTGCTCGAGGACGGCCGGCCGATCGGCCATGCGACCGCCGATGCGCGCGGCGAGTGGGTGCTGCTGCCGACCCAGCCGTTGGCGAGCGGCAAGCGTGCGTTGAGCTTGGAGGTCGAGCGCGCCGACGCACCGCCGCTGCGCTCGGAGCGGGTCGTCACGCTCGACGTGCCGACGCCCGCGCCCGCGGCGCCGACCGCGGAGCGCCGCGCCGACGCCGGAGCGCCGCCGGCGAGCCGCACGGTCGTCGAGCCGGGCAACTCGCTATGGCGGCTGGCGCTTCGACGCTACGGCCATGGCGCCGAGTACGGCGTGATCTATCGGGCCAACCGCGAGCAGATCCGCGATCCCGATCTGATCTATCCAGGCCAGGTGTTCGTCATTCCGCCCGAACGTTGACCGGCGCGCCGGCGGCGGCGCTGCCCGCGCCAGGAGCCGGCATGGGCTTGCCGCCCGTCTTGCCGGCGGGCCCGAGGTGCTGGTGCAGCAGTGCGATCCACGGGGTCGCGGCGATCAGCATCCGGGTCGTCGCGGCAACCACCGCCGCCGGCGTGACGGGGCTGCTGATCCCCAGCTCGCCCACCAGGTGGATCTTTCCCTGGGCGTCGAGCACGAGGCGACCGTGGTGCATGCTCTGGCGGCTGGCCCGAATGATGATCTGGGCGTCGCGTCGGTGGTGCCGCTGCTCGGCCGTGTAGGGCATCGGCGCCAGCACCGCGTCGAGCCGCAGTCGGGCGCCCGCCTCGATCGGCTCGACCCGCGCGGTGAACTCGGCGCCGGCGAACTCGAAGCCGAACTCGAGGGCAACCCGCGCCTGACGCTGCGGCTTGCCGTCGGGCCCAACCGTGATCGTGCCGAGCTCGATGGGCAGCGGGTGATTGGCGAGGAAGCTCAGCGATGTCTGGATCATGCGCCCCCTGCGGCGCCAGCCCCGACCCCGCGGGCCATCCGACGGGTCTCTGACCGCAACGCTCGTCCGATTACCCTTAAGATTTGCATAATCCGAGGTATCTTGGGGTGGTCGATGCGAAACCACGTGACCCGTCCGTTGAAAGGTTGACCGTGCGTCCCACCGTGTTAACGCCGATCCGTCGCGAAGGTTGGCCGTTCATCGCCATCGGCGTCGTGCTGACCATCGGGCTTGCTTGGATCAGCGGCTTTCTCGGCTGGCTGGGCGCGCTCCTGACCGCCTGGTGCGTGTACTTCTTCCGTGACCCCGAGCGGGTCACGCCGTCGCGCGACGGGCTGGTGGTCAGTCCGGCGGACGGCGTGGTGAGCCTGATCGAGCCGGCGGTGCCGCCGCCCGAGCTCGCCATGGGGCCCAACCCGCGGCCGCGCGTCTCGGTGTTCATGAACGTGTTCGACGTGCATGTGAATCGCGCCCCGGTCAGCGGCAAGGTCGGCCAGGTCGCCTACAAGACCGGACGGTTCTTCAACGCGTCGTTCGACAAGGCGTCGGACGACAACGAGCGTCAGTCGTTCCGTATCGTGATGGCCGACGGACGCGACCTCGCGGTCGTGCAGATCGCCGGGCTGGTGGCACGCCGCATCGTCGGCTGGGTCGGCGAGGGCGAGCAGGTGGCCGTCGGCTCGCGCATCGGCATGATCCGGTTCGGCAGCCGTGTCGATGTCTACCTGCCGCCGGGCTGCGCGCCGCTGGTCGTCGAAGGCCAGCGCGCCGTCGCCGGCGAAACCGTGATCGCCGACCTTGCGTCGAGCGAGCCGCAACGCCAGGGAATCTCGCGATGATGCTGCACCGCCGTCGGCCGTTGCGCCGTCACTCGATCAATCGGCTGATCCCCAACATCCTGACCCTGCTCGCCCTGTGCGCGGGCTTGACCGCGATGCGCTTCGCGCTCGAGCAGCACTTCCAGCTCGCCGTCATCGCGATCGTGGTGGCGGCGGTGCTCGACGGTCTGGACGGCCGCATCGCGCGGCTGATCGGCGCCACCAGCAAGTTCGGCGCCGAGCTCGACTCGCTGTCCGACTTCGTGTGCTTCGGCGTCGCTCCGGCGGTCATGCTCTATTTGTGGGTGATGAGCCACGGCGGCCGCTTCGGCTGGGCGATCGTGCTCTTGTACGCGATCTGCACCGCGCTCAGGTTGGCGCGCTTCAACACCGCGCTCGATGACGCCAGCCGTCCGGCCTGGACGAACAACTATTTCATCGGCGTGCCGGCGCCGGCCGGCGCCGGGCTCGCGATCCTGCCGCTGATCGCGAGCTTCGAGATCGGGCGCGAATGGTTCGAGCATCCGTGGCTGATCGGCGCGTGGACGATCGTGGTGTCCGGCCTGATGGTCAGCCGCCTCCCGACCTTCGCGTTCAAGCGGCTGCGCGTGCCGCACTGGATGGTGCTGCCGATCCTGCTGGTGGTCGGCGTGATCGCCGCCGGTCTCGCCGCGGAGCCGTGGCTCACGCTCCTGCTGCTCGGCTGCGTCTACGTCGTCTCGATTCCGCTCGCCTATTACATGACCCGCTCGGTGCGCGGCGCGTCGGCGGCGGTCCCGCCCGCGGCCGAGCCGCGACCCGCCGTGCCGGCGGAGCCCCGCACGGTGGTATCGATCTCGGGAGGTCGCGTCGAGCCGCGCTGAGGCCGTGTGCCGCGGGCGACCGGCGCTATTGCTTAGTCGCGAAGCGCGCCTGGATGCGCGACAGGATCAGGCGCGCTCGGTTCTGCAGCTTCTCGGCGCCGGTCTCGTGCGCCGGCAGCTCGGATAGCGGCGCGTTGGCCGCGATGCCTTCGCGCTCGCGAATCATCTCGAGGAGGGTCGGCTCGTCGGGCGGCGCGGCGGCCGGCGCCGGCTTGGCGGTCGGCACGGGCAGCGGGATGCCGAGCCGCGCGAACGCCGCCTTGGCGGCCTCCTCGGCCTCGGGGGTGATGTAGCGCTTGCGCAAGGCGCGCACGATGGCGCGGGCTTCTTCGGGCGGACGGGGGGTGGTACGGCGCGGCATGGCGCGCAGCATAGGGCCGAAGGGCTTAAACGTCACCTAACGAGCGGTATTGCGGCCGCCCTACATTACGGCGCCGAATTGCCAGGGCGTGAACTCGTCCTCGCCGAAGCCGAGCTCCTCGCTCTTGGTCGGGCGGCCGGACGCGGTCGCCAAGACGAGCTCGAAGATCTGTCGGCCGATCTCCTGGACCGTGGCCGCGCCGTCGGCGATCGGCCCGCAATCGATGTCCATGTCGTCGGTCATGCGCCGGTAAAGCGGCGTGTTGGTCGCCAGCTTGAGGCTCGGCGCCGGCTTGCAGCCGAACACCGAGCCGCGCCCGGTGGTGAAGCAGATCACGTTGGCGCCGCCGGCGACTTGGCCGGTCGCCGACACCGGATCGTAGCCCGGCGTGTCCATGAACACGAAGCCCTTGGCGGTGATCGGCTCGGCGTACCGGTAGACGTCGACCAGGTTGGTGGTGCCGCCCTTGGCGACCGCGCCCAGCGACTTCTCGAGGATGGTCGTGAGGCCGCCCGCCTTGTTGCCGGGCGACGGGTTGTTGTTCATCTCGCCGCCGGTCGACGCGGTGTACTGCTCCCACCAACGGATGCGCTCGACCAGTTTCTCGCCGACGGCGCGGCTCGATGCGCGTCGGGTCAGCAGATGCTCGGCGCCGTAGATCTCGGGCGTCTCGCTCAACACGGCGGTGCCGCCATGGCGCACCAGGAGGTCGACCGCGGCGCCCAGCGCCGGATTGGCCGTGATGCCGGAGTAGCCGTCCGAGCCGCCGCACTGCAGGGCCAGGGTCAGGTGGCTCGCGGGCAGGGTCTCGCGCTTGACCCGGTTGGCCTCGGGCAGCATCGCCTTGATGCGCGCGACGCCCTCGCGCACCGTCTTGGCGGTGCCGCCGGTGTCCTGGATCGTCATCGCGTGCAGCCACGGTCCGGGCTCCAGGCCCTCGGCCTGCATCAGCCGGTCGACCTGGTTGGCCTCGCAGCCGAGCCCCAGCACCAGCACGCCGGCGAAGTTGGGATGGCGCGCGTAGCCCGCGATCGTGCGGCGCAGCGTGTCCATCGCTTCGCCCTCGCTCGCCATGCCGCAGCCATGGCCATGGACCAGCGCGACGACGCCGTCGATGTTGGGAAAGTCGGCGAGCGCGCCGCCGCGGAACTGCTCGGCGATGTAGCGCGCCGCGGTCGCGGAGCAGTTCACCGTGGTGAGGATGCCGATGTAGTTGCGCGTCGCGACGCGGCCGTCGGCGCGCCGGATGCCCTCGAAGGTCGCGCGCTCGGCTGCCGGCACGAATGCGGTCGCCCTGGCGTCGACGCCGAAGGCGTAGTCGCGATCGAAGCTGCGCACCGCGCAATTATGCACGTGGACGTGATCGCCAGGCTCGATCGCCGCCGTGGCGAAGCCGATGATCTGGTTGTACTTGCGCACCGGCTCGTCGGCCGCCATCGGCGCGACGGCGACCTTGTGGCCGGCCGGGACGTGGCTGCGGCACACGACGTTGGTGCCCGGCAAGCCGGTGCCAGGCAACAGGTCGGCGCGCGCCACCACCACGTTGTCGGCGTCGTGGAGCCGGATGGTGAGCGGTCCGCTCGTGCCCGACGGCGGCTGGGGGGCGCTCATGGTTTCCTCCTCGTTGCGCTCGCGGCGCTGACAGTAACGGCCGCTCGGCGGCCTGGCAATCTGACGGCAAGCGCTTGGAATTCAAGCGAAAAACCGACGGAGGAGGGCGCGTCCGAGAGGCCGTCGCGTCGCAAGGCTTTGTTAAGTCCCCCAACCTAGCATGCGGGGTCACGGAGGCGCGGCACGACATGGGTATGCAGCTCGTCCTGCACGGCGACTCACCTTTCTCGCAGGGCCTCTCGACCGGCATCCGGTTGCTGCTCGTCGAGGAGAACAGTTTCGTCTCCGAGCAGGACCTCGTCGATGCGCTGCGCACGCGCGTGGTGGGCGCCGACGATGCGATCGCGCGCGAGGCGGCGCGCATCGCGTGGGCGATCACCTGGCTGCATCCGCTGGCGCTCGGCTTCTTCGTGTTCGGTCTGTGCGCCAGCCACGGTTGGTTCGACGGCCACGACAGCGACGACTACGTGTCGCGCCTCCTGCGCGTGACGCCGTCCAACCATGCCCGCGAGGCGCTGGCGCTCTATTCCACCTACCAGGCGAACGAAGCCGACGGCGGCGCCGCCGTCATCAAGGGCTTCGGCATCGAGAGCCTGCAGGATTTCGAGGACGGGGTCTTCGGCCGCGCCTGACGGCCCAAAATCCTCACAGTTCTGCCCCGAGGATGTCATTTACGTCTGATTAACCATATCGGCAACCCCGGACCGGGGCGATTGGTTAACCAACCAATGGGTTTTCGGATCGAGGGCGGCGGAGCACACCGCGCCGCTCCGCGACCGGCCGGCACGCCGGCACCCGCGCCGCGCTGGCGGCGACCATCATTGTGGTTATGCATGAGGTTCAGATGACGCACGCCACCACTACGCCTTCGCTCCAGGATCTGCTGATCCAGCACATCCCCGAGCTGCGCCGGTTCGCGCGCGCGCTCGAGCGCAACCGGGTGGCTGCCGACGACCTGGTCCAGGAGACGCTCGAGCGGGCGATCAAGAAGATGCACCTCTATCAGCCGAGCGGCCCGTTCATCGGCTGGCTCAACACGATCATGCGCAACATCTTCGTCGACCGCGTGCGGCGCCGGAAACTGAGCCAAGCCGCCTCGCTCGACGCGGCGTCGCATCACGAGCCCTACCGGAACGCCAACCAGGTCGACCGGCTGGTGCTCAAGGAGCTGCGCCTCGCGGTCGACCAGCTGCCGGCCGAGCAGAAGCAGGTCTTGATCCTGATCACGCTGCACGGCATGTCCTACGAGGACGCCGCGCGACGTCTCGACGTGCCGCTCGGCACGATCCGCTCGCGCCTGTTCCGCGCGCGCGCCAATCTGGAGTTCCGGCTCGATCCGGAGGGCCGGCAGCGCGCCGGTCGGCCGCGCCCGCGCATGCCGGGGGAGCCGTCCGTCCGCCGGTAGTCGTGGCCGAGGCATTTCGGCTAGGCTTCGGCGCGCGGGAGGATCGATCATGGCGGGCAGACTGGCGGGCAAACGGGCGCTGATCACAGCGGCGGCCCAGGGCATCGGGCGCGCGACGACGCTGGCGTTCGCCGCGGAAGGCGCCCAGGTGATCGCGACCGACCTCAACCTCGAGCGCCTGAAGGCGCTCGAGGCGACCCCGGGCGTCACGGTGCGCGCGCTCGACGTCACCGATCTCACCGCGATCTCCAAGCTCGCGGTCGAGGTCGGCGCGCTCGACGTGCTGTTCAACTGCGCAGGCTTCGTCCACCACGGCACGATCCTCGAGTGCTCGGAGAAGGATTGGGAGTTCTCCGCGGCGCTCAACGTGCGCAGCATGTACCGGATGATCCGCGCCTTCCTGCCCGCCATGCTGGCGCGCGGCAAGGGCGCCTCGATCGTCAACATCTCGTCGGTCGCCTCGTCGGTCAAAGGTCTGCCCAACCGGTTCGTCTACGGCACGACCAAGGCCGCCGTGATCGGCCTCACCAAGTCGGTGGCGGCGGATTTCATCAAGCAGGGCATCCGCTGCAACGCGATCTGCCCCGGTACGGTGCAGACGCCGTCGCTCGACGAGCGGATCGCCGCGCAAGGCGGCACGCCCGAAGCGCGCCAGGCTTTCGTCGATCGCCAGCCGCTCGGTCGGCTCGGCACGCCCGAGGAGATCGCGGCGGTGGCCATCTATCTGGCGAGCGACGAGTCGAGCTTCACGACCGGCACGACGATCATCGCGGACGGGGGGGTCAGCCTGTAGACTGCCGCGGCAACCGCCGGGGCCCCGATGAAGCCCGACATCCTGACCCTGACCCACGAGATCGCCGGCGACGCGCTCGCCCAGCTCGAGGCGATGTCCATCAGCCATCCGTTGTGGCGGCTGCCCGACGCGGAAGCCCGCATCGCCGAGGTCGGCGCGCGCGTGCGCGCGATCGCGACCAGCGGCCACGCCGGCGCGAGCGGCGCGTTGATCGACCGTCTGCCCAATCTCGAGATCATCGCGTGCTTCGGCGTCGGGGTCGACGCGATCGATCTCCAGGCCGCGGCGCGCCGCGGCATCCCGGTGACCAACACGCCCGGGGTGCTGACCGACGGGGTCGCCGAGCTGGCGATCGGCCTGATGCTCGCGGCCGGGCGTCGCATCGCCGAGGGCGACCGGTTCGTGCGCACCGGGCGCTGGCGCGACGGTCCGCTGCCGCTCGGCACCAAGCTGAGCGGCATGCGGCTCGGCATTCTCGGCCTGGGGCGCATCGGCCAGGCGATCGCGGCGTTGGGTGAAGCCTTCAAGATGACGGTCGCCTATCACGGTCCGCAGCCGAAGGACGTGCCGTACCGCTACTACGCGAACCTCTCCGAGCTCGCGGCCGCCTCCGACGTGCTGGTCGTCGCCTGCCCGGGCGGCGCGGCGACCGCGCGGCTGGTCGATCGGACGGTGCTGGCCGCGCTCGGGCCGGCCGGCCTGCTCGTCAACGTGTCGCGCGGCTCGGTGGTCGACGAGCCGGCGCTGATCGCGGCGTTGCAGGACGGCACCTTGGGCGCCGCGGCGCTCGACGTGTTCGCCGACGAGCCGCGCGTGCCGTCCGCGCTCGCCGCGCTGGAGAACGTCGTGCTGAGCCCGCATCAGGGCAGTGCCACGCACGCGACGCGCGCGGCGATGGGTCAGCTGGTGATCGACAATCTGCGCGCCCACTTCGAGGGTCGGCCACTGCTGACCCGGGTCGTTTGACCGCACTCTCGGCGATCCGAAGTCGACCGCGGCTCTTCCTGTCCGGCGCGTTGGCGCTCGCGGTCTACCTCGCCTTGCCGGCGCGCTTGGCGGTGCCGACTCGCGGCATCATCGGCTGGGATGCCGGCGTCGCAATGTTCCTGGTCGCTGCGACGATCGTGGTGGCACGGTCCGACGTCGCGGCCGTGCGACGGCGCGCCGCTCAGCAGGACGCCGGGCGTTGGACGATGCTTGTCCTGACGGTCACGGCGATCTGCTTCAGCATGTTCGCGATCGGTTTCGAGCTCAATGCCGCCAAGGGGCTGCCGCGCGCCGGGGCGGATTGGCGCATCGCGCTGGCGGCCGCCACCGTGGTGCTGTCCTGGAGCTTCACCCACGTGATCTTCGCGATGCACTACGCGCACGAGTACTATCGCGGCAAGACGCCCTCCGGCCTGCTGTTTCCCGGCGACCAGGCGCCGACCTACCCCGATTTCCTCTACTACGCCTTCGTCGTCGGCATGACGTGCCAGGTCTCCGACGTCCAGGTGACCGGGCGCGCGCTGCGGCGCCTGACCCTGGCGCACGGCGTGCTGTCGTTCGGCTTCAACACCGGCATCCTCGCGCTTGCCATCAACCTGGCGGCCGGACTGTTCTAGGTGGGCTGCGTTGCGGCGTCCGGTCGGTTAAGGTGATCGAAATGCCGCCGGGGAACCGGCGGCTGGGGGAGGGATCTGGTGCGGACGATCGGATTCATGCTCGTGGCGCTGGCCGCCTGGGTGTGCGGCGGGACCGTTGGCGCGGCCGCTGCGAGCGACTATCCCGACCATCCGATCAAGATCCTGGTCGGCTTTCCGCCGGGCACCGCGGCCGACACGACGACGCGGCTGATCGCCCCGACCATGGGCACGCTGCTCGGCCAGAGCGTCGTGGTCGAGAACAAGCCGGGCGCCTCGAGCGCCATCGCCGTCGATGCCGTGATCCACGCCGCGCCCGACGGCTACACGCTGTTCATGGGCACGGTCTCCAACACGGTCAACCCGGCGTTGATCAAGGATCTGCCGTTCGACTTCGAGACCGACGTCGCGCCGATCGCCCTCGTCGGCACCGTGCCGAACGTCCTGGTCGTCCATCCTTCGGTGCACGCCGCCAGCGTCGCCGAGCTGGTCGCGTTGGCAAAGGCGCGACCGGGACAGCTCACCTACGGCTCGGCCGGCACCGGCACGATCCTTCATTTATCGGGTGAGCTGTTCAACGCGATGGCCGGCGTCAAGCTCCTGCACGTGCCCTACAAGGGCAGCTCGCAGGCGATGACCGACCTGCTCGGCGGTCAGATCACGGCCATGTTCGCGCCGGTGTCGACCGCGCTGCCCCACGTGCGCGCCGGCACCGTGCGCGCGCTGGCGGTCACCGGCGCCACGCGCACGCCGGTGCTGCCCGAGGTGCCGACCATGGTCGAGCTCGGCTACGCGACATTCGTGACCGGCGTGTGGTGCGGCCTGGTGGCGCCCAAGGCGACGCCGCGCGCCGTCATCGACCGGCTCGCCGCGGTGGTCGAGCGCGCGCAGGCGTCGCCCGACGTGACCGGCCCATTCGCGGCGCAGGGCATCGACGTCCTGCGCGGCGGCCCCGACGCGCTCGGGCGCACCATCCACGACGAGACCGTCAAATGGGCGGGCGTGCTCGAGCGCGCCGGCGTCCACAAGGAATGACCGCGGCCGCCGGGGCGCGTCAGGGGTCCAGCAGGTCGAGCGCGACGAGGTCGCGGCGCAGGACGGCCGGGCCGGTAAAGTGGAGCGAGCGGATGCCGAGCGCCTGTCCGGCAGCGACGTTGCGCGGGTTGTCGTCGATATAGACGGCGTCGGACGCCGCGATCCCGAAGCGCTCGAGGAGCCGGTTGAAGATGCGCGGATCCGGCTTGATCACGCCTTCGCGGCCGGAGATCACGACACCGCGGAACCATTGCAGAAATGTGAAACGGCGCTCGGCCAGCGGGTAGGTCTCGGCCGACCAGTTCGAAAGCGCGTAGAGCGGAACCGCCCGCGCGCGCAGCGCCGCGAGGATCTCCACCGTGCCGTGGATCGGTCCGGCCAGCATCTCGTCGAACCGGGCGCCGTAGGCGTCGATCAGCGCCGCCTTGTCGGGGTGCGCGGCGCGCAGCAGCGCGGCCGCCTCGGCGAAGCTGCGCCCGGCGTCCTGGCCCTCGTTCCAGGCCTGGGTGCATACCGTGGCGAGGAAATCCTCCATCGCCGCGTCGTCGCCGCCGAACAGCTTGCGATAGAGGTGGCGCGGGTTCCAGTCGATCAGCACGCCGCCGAGATCGAACACGGCGACCGACGGGGGAGCGGCCTTCATCGTGGCGCATCCTAGACATCCCGCTCCGGCGGGACCAGACTCCGTGACGACCGTGCGAGCGTCCGCGCCAGGGCGCCCGCGATCGTCCGTCGGACGGGAGGGTGGCATGCCAGTGATGAAGGTGATCGACATCGCGTGGGGTCGGATCCGGTCCCCCGACCTCGACAAGCAGGAGGAGTTCCTGACGGCGTTCGGCATGGTGCGCGCGGCGCGCACCAAGACCGCGCTCTACATGCGCGGCACCGACCCGGCGCACCATCTGCACGTCACCGAGCTCGGCGAGCCGCGCCATGTCGGGCTCGCGTTCTATGCCGCCAGCCCCGACGACTTGAAGCGGCTCGCCAAGCTCGACGGCGCGTCGGGCATCGAGTCGATCGACGAGCCGGGCGGCGGCCAGCGCGTGCGCCTCAAGGATCCCGACGGCTATCAGGTCGAGGTCGTGCACGGGCTCGAGCAGCTGCCGCCGATCAGGCTCGAGCGGCCGGCGGTCAACTCGGGCGCCGACAAGCAGCGTCGGCGCGGCGAACTGTTCCGGCTCAGGGCCGGGCCGTCGCACGTCAAACGCATGGGCCACGGCGTCGTGATGACGACGAACTTCGCCAAGATGCTGGCGTGGTATCGCGAGACGCTGGGGCTGATCTGCTCCGACGAGATCTATGACGGCGACAAGTCCAACGTCGTCGGCTCGTTCAACCGCTGCGATCGCGGCGACGACTATGTCGACCACCACACCTTCTTCCTGATCAAGGGCGACAAGACCGGCCTCAACCACCTGTCCTACGAGGCCGCCGACATCGACGACGTGATGATCGGCCACGAGCACCTGGCGGCGAAGGGCTGCTACGAGCACGTGTGGGGCATCGGCCGCCACCAGCTGGGCAGCCAGGTGTTCGACTACTGGAAGGATCCGTGGAACCGCGTGCACGAGCACTGGGCCGATACCGACGTGCTCAACGCCAAGGCGCCGGCCGGGCATCACCAACGCGGTCCGGACATCGCGGGACCCTGGGGCACGCCGCCGCAGCCGTCGTTCTTCGGCCACGCGACGCCGTAGCCGCGGGTTCGGCCGCTCGCGGCTTTCTAGCGGCCGGTCACGCGACGCCGGGCGTCGACGCGCGTCGCATGGTCGATCAGCTCGTGGATGGTCGGCATCTGGTCGAGCCCGATCACGGCGTCGATGATGGCGTCGACCTTGTTGGGCAGCGCGACCGTGCAGTTCTCCTGGAACTTGACGGCGAGGTCGGAGACGCTCAGCGGATTGTCGGCGCTGCCGCGGTTGTGTTCCTCGATGCGCTCGAGGGTCGTGCCGTCGGTGGTCTCGACGACCACCCAGCCCTTGTATTGCCAGCTGCCCGGCGCATCCGGATCGATCACGTGGGTGATCAGCTGGGCGAGCGCGAGGATCTCCTTGTTCTGGATGGTCCGGGCGCTGAAGCTGCGAAAATCCACCTTGCCGAAATGCAGCGCCTCGGCGAGCACCATCGGCAGGCTGGTGCGAACCTGAAGGTAGGTCTGCGGGTTCAGCTTCTCGTGCCGCGGCTCGGCGACCAGCGGCACCATGTATTGGGCGATCGGGCAGGTGATGCGCTTGACCTTGTCGGGCCGCAGGCCCTCGTGCTGATGCAGGTGCAGCAGGGCGTCGATGAAGGAATGCAGCACGTGCGCGCAGGGATAGGGTTTGAACGAGATGTAGCGGCTCTCCCAATCGCGTCCGAGCTTGCCGAGCATGCGGTCGAAATCGAACTGGTAGGCGGGGTCCTGGACGTGGGCGCGGAACACGCCGAAGCGGCCCTCGAGCACGGTCGCCGGTCCGGTGAAGCCGTTCTTGGCGAGCAACGCCGCGGCGATGCCGCAGTGCGCGGCCCAGCCCGGATGCATCATCGTCGTCCACGTGCCGTCGGACAGCGCCTCGTTGAGCCCAGCAGCCTGGCTGCCCGCGATGCCGATCGCGTGGCGCGAGCGGTCCATGTCGAGGCCGAGCATCTTGCAGGCGACGAAGGTCGCGCCCAGCGCGCCGATGACACCGGTCGGATGGAAGCCGCCGCGATGGAACGCGCCCGGCGCAACGCAGCCCATCCGGCAGATCAGCTCGTTGCCGCCGGCGATCGCGGTGAGCACGTCGGCGCCGCTGGCGTTGGTGTGCTCGCCGAGCGCGAACGCGGTCGCGACGACCGGCGCGCTGACATGGGTCAGGGTCTCGTTGTGGGTGTCGCTGTAGAGAAACCCCTCGGCGAGCGCGCCGTTGGCGAAGGCCGCGAACATCGGCGGCACCGGGTCGCCGAAGCCGAGGATGCGCGCGGTGCCGGTGGAGAGCGACATCTCGAGCACCGATTCGCGCACCGCTCGGCCGTAGTCCAGCACGCTGGACGCGAGCGCGAGGCCGATGATGTCGAGCACGCGCAGCTTGGTCGATTCGACGACGTCCTCAGGCAGATCCTCGAGGCGCAGGGTCGTCATCCAGCGCACGAGCTGATCGCTGTGGCTCGGCAAGGCCGCGCTCCCTGGTCAGTCGCCCGGCTTGCGCCGGTCCGACCGGATACGCGTTGCGGTGGATTTCATGCCAACCCCTTCCAAGCCCCGCTTGTCCTATAGCGCATCGAGGCCGGATTTGGGATGGGCACCGGGCGCGGAGGTCCTGGGGGCGCGCTGGGGGCGCGGTGGGCGCGACCTATTGCGAGGCGAGCGCCAGGTTCTCGATCGGCGGGATCAGGGTGAAGCCCGTCCCACTGTCATGCGCGATTCGGTGGCCGGTAACCAGCGGTACCTCGAGCCACACGCGTCCGCGGTCGGCCATCTGCACCGCCGGGCCAGCAACCAATGGGTGAATGCGAATGATATTTCGCCACGTTTTCGGGAAATCGAGCCCGGAAGCGTGCGCCATGCGG
>DATJNS010000553.1:0-4396 GCA_035507915.1 Candidatus Sulfotelmatobacter sp. | reverse complement strand
CCCGCGATCTCGGTGTGCGTCAGCGCGATCAGGAACTCCTCGCCGCCGTAGCGGCACAGCAGGTCGGTCGGTCTCAGATGGCCGAGGCAGGTCTTGGTCATCTGCCGGATCGCCTCGTCACCGATCTGGTGGCCGAAGGTGTCGTTGATGCGCTTGAAGTGATCGATGTCGATCATCAGCAACGAGAAGCGGGCGCCATAGCGCTCGGCGCGCCTGAGCTCGCGCCCCATCAAGGTCATGAAGTGACGGCGATTCAGCGCACCGGTCAGCGCGTCCGACGTCGACAACCGGAACAGCACGCGCTCGACGCTGGTGATGCGCCACATCAGGAAGCCGAACGCCGCGAGCACCAGGATCGCGGTGCCGCGGTTCATCATGCCGCCGAGGCCCGCCTCGGTCTCCTCCTCGAACAACTTGCCCAGGATCGTGAAGCTGATGCCGACCGCGGTCATGAGCAGGACCGCCCAGTTGCGCTTGAGCGGGTAAACCAGAATCAGCGCCAGACTGTACAGAAAGGCCTCGGTGAAGTCGGTCGCGGTGGCGATGTCGATCCACAGGATCGCCCCGCAATAGCCCAACGCCGCGGCGAGCAGCAGCCACTCGATCTTGGTTAACGCGCTCGTTCCGAACATATCGTCGTAAGTATGCGAGATTCTCCCATGCGGCAACCGGCGTGCACGGTCGGGCGGCTCCCCGCGCCGCGCCGGACTGCCGCATCCGGGACGTTGGCATTGATCTAGATCACAGCGCCCGGCGCCTGGACGGCCCATGGTGCCATTCGTATGTGCCCCATACGATCCCTCAGCCCCGCTTCGGCGGGGCTTTTTTTATCGACCTTCGCCCGCTGACACGCCGACGTCCGTGCGGCTTGACCCGGCCGGCACTATCGGGCGGGATCAGCAGCCGCGATGGCGGCGGCGCCCCTCGACCGGGGGGCGCCGGGCTGTCGTCGGACAGCGCCGACGCGAGGGAGCGGGCCATGACGCCGATCGATCTGCGCAGCGACACCCTGACCAAGCCGACCGAGGCGATGCTCGAACGCATGCGCACGGCCGAGCTCGGCGACGACAGCCGCGACGGCGATCCGACCGTGCGGGCGCTCGAGGCGCTGGCGGCCGAGCGCACCGGCAAGCAGGCCGGGCTCTTCATGGTCAGCGGCACCATGACGAACCTGGTCGCCCAGCTGACCCACGGGCAGCGCGGCGGCGTCGTGCTGCTCGAAGCCAACGCCCACATCCTGCGTTCCGAGCTCGGCGGCATCGCGCAGATCGCCGGATTGTTCCATCGACCCATCCCCGGCGTGCGCGGCGCCATGGACCTCGACCAGCTGGCCGAGGCGATCAGCCCCGGCCTCACGCCCCACCGGCTCGGCACCTCGCTGATCTGCATGGAGACCACCCACAACGACGCCAGCGGCGCCGTGCTGCCGCTCGATCACATGGCCGCGGTGCACGCGCTGGGGCAGCGCCACGGCGTGCCGGTGCACACCGACGGCGCGCGGCTGTTCAACGCCGCCGTCAAGCTGGGCGTGCCGGCCGAGCGGATCGCGCGCCACACCGACTCGCTGTGCTTCTGCGTTTCCAAGGGGCTGAGCGCGCCGATCGGCTCGGTGCTGGTCGGATCGCACGACTTCATCCTGCGCGCCCGCACCTTCCGGCGCATGATCGGCGGCAACCTTCGCCAAGGCGGCAGCCTCGCGGCGGCCGGCATCGTCGCCCTCGAGACCATGGTCGACCGGCTGGCCGACGACCACGCGGTGGCGCGCCGGCTCGCCGACGGGCTGCACCGCGTCGATGCGCGGCTGGTCGCGCCCGAGCGCGTCGAGACCAACATCATCCAGGTCGATACCGCGCCGAGCGGGCGGAGCGCCGCCGAGTGGATCGCCGAGCTCGACAAGGAGGGCGTGCGCGCCGGTGCGTGGAGCACCAACCTGATGCGGCTGGTCACCCACCGCCATATCGGCGTCGCCGAGGCCGAGCGCGCGGTCGAGGCCTTCGCGACGGTGGCACGACGCCTCGCCCAGGCGCGGCCGCGCCAGGTCGCCGAATAGCGCCGCCCCAGCGATCGCCAGGCGGCCCCCGATGATCCGGACGGCGTGTCGAATCGCGGGGATCCTCGGCTTGCTCGGCGGCCTCGCGGCCGGTCCCCGCGCGTCGGCCGCCGACGCCTATCCGGTGCGGCCGGTCCATCTGGTCGTGCCGTTCGTCGCGGGCGGCGCCTCCGATTCGATCGCCCGCATCCTCGGCGCGCAGCTGGCGGAGCGGCTCGGCCAGCCCGTCGTGATCGACAACAAGGGTGGCGCCGGCGGCACGATCGGCGCCGACTTCGTCGCCAAGGCGCCGCCCGACGGCTACACCCTGCTGCTGTTCCACATCGGCATGATCTACGCGACCGCGCTCTACAAGGCGCTGCCGTTCGACGTGGTCGAGGACTTCGCGCCGATCAGCCTGGTCGGCACCTCGCCCAGCATGCTGGTCGTCACGCCGTCGCTGCCGGTGCACACGCTGGCCGAATTCATCGCGCGCGCCAAGGCCCACCCGGGACAACTCAACTACGGGTCGGCCGGTGTCGGCAGCTCGGGCCATCTGGCGGTTGCGCTGTTCCAGCGGGCCGCCGGCATCGAGGTGACCCACGTGCCATACAAGGGCGCCGGCGCGGCGATCGCCGCGACCATCGGCGGCGAGGTCCAGTTCATGATCGAGACCCTGGGCTCGCTGGTGCCGCACGTGAAGAGCGGCCAGCTGCGCGCGCTGGCGATGACGGGCCCGACCCGCGACGCCGCGTTGCCCGAGGTGCCGACCATGGCCGAGGCCGGGCTGCCCGGCTTCGTCAGCGTCACCTGGTTCGGCATGTGGGCGCCCGCCCACACGCCGCCGGCGGTGCTCGATGCGCTCAACGGCGCGCTGCGCGACGTGCTGGCCGCCGACGCGGCGCGCCAGGGGCTGGCCGCCATCGGCGTCGAGGCGACGAGCACGACGCGCGCGCGCTTCGCCGAGATCGTCCGGGCCGATCTCGCGACCTGGGGCAAGCTGATCCGCGACGCCGGCATCGAGGCGCAATAGCGAGACGGGGGCGCACCCGCCATGAACGATGCGACCGCGCTGCCGTACCGGCTGCGCCTGCCCGGCCCGACCACGGTGCCCGAGCGCGTGCGCCAGGCGCTCGCCGCGCCGGTCATCAATCATCGAGGTCCCGAGTTCCACGCGCTGTTCGGCGACATCCAGCGTCGGCTGCGGCCGATCTACGGCACGCACGGCGACGTGCTGCTGTTCGCCGGCTCTGGCACCGGCGTGATGGAAGCCGCGCTCGCCAATGCGGTGCGTCCGGGCGAGCCCGTGCTCGTGGTCGCCAACGGCCAGTATGGCGGGCGCTTCCGCCAGATCGCCGAGGCGCTCGGCTGCGCCGTCGATCTGCTCGAGGTCGAGTGGGGCACCGCGCCGGACCCCGCGGCCGTCAAGGCGCGCCTCGACGCGCGCGACTATCGCGCGATGTGCGTCACGCACAACGAAAGCTCGACCGGCGTGGTCGCCGACTTGAAAGCAATCGGCGCGCTCACGCGCGACCGCCCCACACTCCTGATCGTCGACACGGTGAGCGGCCTCGCGGGATTGCCGGTCGAGCAGGACGCCTGGCACCTCGATCTCGTCGTCGGCGCCTCGCAGAAGGCGCTGATGTGTCCGCCCGGGCTCGGCTTCGTCGGCGTCAGCGCCAAGGCGTGGACGGCAATCGAGCGCGACCACGCGGGCCGCTACTTCTGGGATTTCCGCAAGGCGCGCGCGTCGGCGGAGAAGGACGAATCGCCGTTCACGCCCCCGGTGTCGCTGCTCGCCGGCCTCGGCGAGGCGCTGCGCATGATCGACGAGGAAGGCCTGCCCCAGGTATTGGCGCGTCATCGCCGGCTCGCGGCGGCCCTGCGCGCGGGCGTCGCCGCGTTCGGCCTGACCTTGTTCCCGCGCGAGGCGATCTCCGACACCGTCACGGTGATGAACGTGCCGGCGGGCCTCGAGGGCGGCGCGATCACGCGCCACCTCTATGAACGCTATCGCACCGTGATCGCGGGCTCGCGCACGCATCTGTCCGGCAAGCTGATCCGCATCGGCACCATGGGCTGCGTCTCCGAGACCGACATCCTGGCCGATCTGCACTATCTCGAACGCACGCTCGCCGACCTCGGCCACCCGCCGCCGCGCGGCGCCGGCGTCGCCGCCGCGGCGGCGCAGCTGGCCGAATAGCCCGTCCTCAGACGCCGCCGGGGCGCGGATCCTCGCTCGCGGTCGAGAAGTGCACATGGACGACGCGCCACGTGCCGTCCTCCTTGCGGAACACCATGGTGGAGCGCGAGATCGAGCTGCGCTCGGGCCGTCGTCCGGCATCCATCGACCCCGTGCCGACCCAT
>DATJNS010000552.1:0-2994 GCA_035507915.1 Candidatus Sulfotelmatobacter sp. | reverse complement strand
TCCGCAACCTGTCCGAGGACAAGCCGCTGGTGCTCGAGCGCATCGACTACATCGACACCGCCGGCAAGCTGGTCGAGAAGTACCTCGCGCAACCGGTGGCGATCCGTCCCCTCGCCGCGGTCGAGATCTTCCTGCCCAAGGAGGACACGCGCGGCGGCTCGAGCGCGGGCTTCATGGTCGGCTGGGCCGCCGCCGCGCCGATCGCCGAGCCGGTGATCGAGACCGTGATGATGAGCTCGCAGGGCAATTTCAGCTGGTCGTTCGTCAGCCCGGGGCGGCCGGTCCGGCTGCTCGGCCGGTAGCGATCGGGAGGCTCGACGATGGCGCGCGCGGAGCAATGGTGGCTCGACGACATGAAGATCGGCACGGTCTATCCCGGCGCCGACAAGCCGATCACCGAGGCCGACTTCCTCGCCTTCGCCAAGATGACGGGCGACGACCATCCGATCCATTACGACGAGGCCTACGCCAAGAAATCCCACTTCGGCGGACGGGTCGCGCATGGGCTGCTCCTGATGGCGCACACGGCGCTCGGCGCCAGCGTGCTGACGCGCCACCTCGAGGACTCGATGATCGCGTTCGTCGGCCAGGACTGCCGGTTCCTCAAGCCGGTGCTGGTCGGCGACCACGTGCGCGCCGAGCTCGAGGTCGCCGCGGTCGAGCCCAAGCCGGGCCGCGACTTCGGCCTGCTGCGCTTCAACGTGCGGCTGATCAACCAGCGCGGCGAGACCGTGCTCGACGGCCACCACGACTACCTGTTCCGCTGCCGCCCCAAGCCGTGAGCGCGCGATGACGGCGCCGAGCTACGAGGCGTGCTGCGCCGCGTTCCGCTGGGACGACGTGCTCGAGGCGCTCGGCTGGCGCGGCCGCGCGACCGTCAATCTCGGTGAGACCCTGGTCGACCGCTTCGCCGACGGCGAGCGCGTCGCGCTGCGCTGGCACGGCACGGGCGGCGCCGCGCGCACCGTGAGCTACCGCGCGCTCAAGCAGGAGACCGATCGGGTGGCCGGCTGGCTCGCCTCGATCGGCGTCGCCAAGGGGGATCGCGTCGCCGTCATCATGCCGCGGCTGCCCGAGACGGTTGCGATCCTGCTCGGCGCCTGGAAGGCGGGCGCGGTCTACGTGCCGATCTTCGCCGGGTTCGGCGCCGACGCGATCCGCCACCGCATCAACGACAGCGGCGCGCGCGTGGTGTGCACCCACGCCACGCTGCGCGACAAGGTCGCGGGCCCCTTCCCGCACGCGCCGACCATCCTCGTGGTCGGCGGCGCCGTGGTCGCCGGCGACGTCGACTACGAAGCGGCGATGCGCGGCGCGCCCGACATTGCCGCGCCGATCCCGTGCGCGCGTCGCGATCCGGCGGCGCTGATCTACACCTCCGGCTCGACCGGCCCGCCCAAGGGCGTCGCGATCGCGACCAACCTGGTCGCGGCGATCTGGCCGGCGATGCGCTACGGCGCCGATCTGCAGGACGGCGACGTGTTCTGGCCGACCGGCGATCCGGGCTGGGGCTACGGGCTGGTGTGCTATGCGGTCGCGCTCGCGATGGGCGTGCCGGTCGTGTTCTGGGAGGCATTGCCGACGCCCGAGAGCGCGCTCGGCTTCATGGCCAAGGTCGGCGTGACCAGCCTCGCGACCGTGCCGACCCTGCTGCGCGGCATCATGGCGCTCGGCGCCGAGCGCGTGCGCGCCTTCGACGTCAGGCTGCGCCGCATCGCGAGCTGCGGCGAGCCGCTCAACGCCGAGGTCGTGCGCTTCTTCGACGCGGTGTGGGGCGTCACGCCGATGGACCAGTTCGGCTCGAGCGAGCAGGGCCTGCCGGCGGGCAACCTCGCGGCGACCACCATGACGGTCAAGCCGGGCTCGATGGGCCGCGCCATGCCGGGCCACCGCATCGCCGTGCTCGACGAGACCGGCGCCGAGCTGCCGGACGACACGGTCGGCCTGATCGCGCTGGCGCCGCACGCCGAGGGCACCTACGCGCTCGACTATTGGAGCACGGCGCCAGGCGCGCCGTCGTTCCGGCGCGGCGACTGGATCGTCACCGGCGATCTCGGCCGCCGCGACGCCGACGGCTATCTGTGGTTCGAGGGCCGCAACGACGACGTGATCAAGAGCGCCGGCTACCGCATCGGGCCGTTCGAGGTCGAGAGCGCGATCCTGACCCATCCCGCGGTCGCCGAGGCCGCGGTGGTCGGCAGGCCCGACGCGCTGCGTGGCCAGATCGTCAAGGCGTTCGTCGTGCTGCGCCCCGGCGAGGCGGAGCGCGACGGGCTCGCCGACGAGATCGTCGCCACCGTGCGGCGGCTGGTCGGCGCGCACCAATATCCGCGCGAGGTCACCTTCGTCGCCGAGCTGCCCAAGACCACGACCGGCAAAATCCAGCGCTTCAAGCTGCGCGCGCTCGGTTAGCCGCCATTGCGAGGAGCGCATGCAGCGAAGCAATCCAGAGGACGCCTGGATTGCTTCGCTGCGCTCGCAATGACGACAAGAATGTTGACGTCGTGTGGTCCAACACCCCACGGTTCGCACCATGAATCTCTCCGGCGAGGTCACCGTGCGGGCGCCGCGCCAAGCGGTGTTCGATGCGGTGCGCGACGCGCGCTTCTTCGCGTCGTGCATCGACGGCGTCCACGATCTGGTCGAGACCGACCCGACCCACTACGCGGCGTGGTTCCGCACGAAACTCGCCTACATGAGCTTCACCTTCGCGGTGTCGGTCGAGGTGACCGCGGCCGTACCGCCCGAGCGCATCGAGGCCAAGATCGAGGGTACGCCGCTCGGCGTGGTCGGCCGGTTGAGCGCGCGCTCGACCACGACCCTGCGCGAGGCCGGCGACGAGACGGCGATCGCCTACGCGATCGAGCTGGCGCTGACCGGCAAGCTGGGCGGCCTCGGTCGGCCGGTGCTGACCGCCAAGGCCAAGGAGATGGAGCGCCAGTTCGCCGAGCGGCTGCGCGCGGCCTTCGCGCCGGACGCCGAGGGCCGGCGGGC
>DATJNS010000551.1:0-3790 GCA_035507915.1 Candidatus Sulfotelmatobacter sp. | reverse complement strand
CGCGTGTTCCAAGGAACTGTGAACCAGGTCCGCCTGTCGCCGCAGGAGGTGCAGAACGTCGTCACCTATGATGCCGTGATTTACGTCGACAACAGCGATCTGGCGCTAATGCCGGGTATGACAACTTCGACGCAGATCATCGTGGCCCAGCGGCGCGACGTGCTGCGCGTACCGGACCAGGCACTGCGCTACGCGTCGGGCAGGATTCCCCGCGCGAGCACGCCGGCGAACCGCGCACAAGTCTTCGTGCTGCGCGGCGGCGCACCCGTTGCAGTGCCCGTCGTGGTGGGTCTCGATGACGGGAATTTCTCCGAGATCGTCAATGGCGATCTCCACCCGGGCGACGCCGTGATCACCGCGGAGCGAAGCGCTCCCGCGGGTGGTTTGCCGGTGCCGCGTCTCTGACGTCGTTGCGATGCCGCGCGAAGGCCCCGAAATCGGCTATCCGGTCATCAAGATCGAGGGTGTGACGCGCACCTTCGTGGTGGGCGACTTCAAGGTCGAGGCGCTCCGCGGCGTCGATCTCACCGTGAGGGCGGGCGAGTTCGTCGCGATCATGGGCTGGTCGGGCTCTGGTAAGTCGACGCTTATGAACATTATGGGATGTCTCGACCGGCCGACGAGCGGCCATTATTTCCTCGAGGGAGTCGACGTGGCGGGCCTGAAGGAATCTGACCTCGCCGCCGTCCGGAGCGAACGGCTGGGCTTCGTATTCCAAAGCTTCAACCTGCTCGCGCGCACCAGCGCCATCGAGAATGTCGCCCTACCGCTCTGTTACGCGGCCTCAGGGCCGTTGGGCCGCACCGTTCGAACCGAGCGGGCGCGCAAGGCGCTGCAATTCGTCGGCCTCGGCGATCGGGAGCGCAACACGCCGGGCCAGCTTTCGGGCGGCCAGCAGCAGCGCGTTGCCATCGCCCGCTCGCTCATCAACGCACCAAGCCTTCTGCTCGCCGACGAGCCGACCGGCAATCTCGATACCCGAACCTCGCACGAGCTGATGGATATGCTTGTCTCGCTCAATCGTGAACAAGGCGTGACGATTGTCCTCGTCACGCACGAATCTGACATTGCCGCCTATGCCGACCGGATCGTGACGATGCGGGACGGTGCGATCATCTCCGACGAGCAGGTCATAAAGCCTGCTGTATCGCAATTATCGGCCGAACGCGGACCATTAGCAGATCTGGCCTCGGCCAAGACGCGCTCCCGCACCGGGCCCAGCGAGTTCCTGCCGTTTGGGCTCATGGTTCTCGCCGCGGCAGCGCAGGTGCTCGGGCGCAACAAGATGCGTTCAGCGCTCACCATGCTCGGCATATTCATCGGCGTCGCGGCGCTCATCGTCATGGTCGCCGTTGGCGACGGCGCGAGTGAGGCGGTCCGCAAGCAGATCGAGAGCCTCGGCACCAATGTCGTTGTGATCCTGCCGGGCGCTGTCAGTACCGGTGGCATTCGCGCCGGCTTCGGCAGCGCCAGCACGCTCACCGTCGCCGACGCACACGCGATCCGCCATAGTGATTCTGCCGTGTCGCAAGTAGGATACCTCATCCGCCAGCAGGGACAGGTGCAGTACGGCAGCCAGAACTGGACTACGACCATTCAAGGCGTGAGCGTAAACTACCCGCGGATCACCAATTGGCGCATCGCTGCTGGTCGCGGCATTTCGGTGGATGACGAGAACAAGGCTGCGCTCGTCGTTGTGATCGGTCAGACTCCGTATCGGCAGCTCTTCAGCCCCGGCGAGAGCCCACTAGATGCCGCAATCGAAGTCAAAGGCGTTCCACTGACGGTGATCGGTGTGTTGGCCGCGAAGGGCCAATCGGCCTTCGGTCAGGACCAGGACGACATCGTCATGACACCGTTCACGACAGCAGAGCGCAAGGTGTTGGGCGTCGCCGCCCCAAGCCAGCAGCAGACGCCGCTCAACTGGCCCTATCTTCCGCCGCCCAATCCCTACAATCTGGTGCCGCGTCTCACCGGCTTCGCCAACCAGATCTATGTGCAGGCCACGAGCCAGCCTCAGGTGCAGACCGCGATCCAGCAGGCGACCAACACGCTCATCCACCGCCATCGCATCAAGCCGGGTCAGCTCAATGATTTCGACGTGCGGAACCTGAGCCAGTTCGTCGCGACGGCAGAAACGAGCAGCCGCATCATGGCGCTTCTTTTGGCTGCGGTGGCGTCGATCTCGCTCCTCGTCGGCGGCATCGGCATCATGAACATCTTGCTCGTCTCGGTCACGGAGCGGACACGCGAGATCGGTCTGCGCATGGCAATTGGTGCCCGCAGGCTGCACGTCTTACTGCAGTTCCTCGCCGAGGCGGTTCTGCTCAGCGTCACCGGAGGGATCGCCGGGATCATGCTCGGTGTTGCGTTCTCGCAAGCCATCCCGGTCGTGGCCGGCTGGCCAGCGCCTGTGTCACCACTTGCTATTGGCGGTGGGTTCCTGTTCTCGGCCGCCGTGGGAATTTTCTTTGGCTATTACCCGGCGCGCAAGGCCGCGCATTTGAACCCGATCGAAGCGTTGCGCTACGAGTAATTCCGGGCAAGGCGCAGTATGTGGCTGCTCTATGCTTTCGCGACTCCGGTGCTGTGGGCGATCTCGACTGGACTTGGACAGTGAGATTCTGGAAGTTATTGAGGGAAACGGGGAATCCGGGAAATTCAGGGCGACGTGGCACCACGCCGTGGGCGGCCCCGGCGTTTCGGTGATGGCAGTGATTTCGCCGCCGGCGGCGATGCCTTGTTCGGTAGTTGGCGGAGCAATGGCGGTAGAGCGATCCCGACGGCCTGAAACAGGCTGCCGGCGCAGCCGGGTGCCTGTGGTCTTAGCAGGAGCCGCTTGCTGCCCTGCTCGACGGTGACTTGTTCGACGCGATCGAGGTCGCGCACGATGTCAGCCCATTCAGCGGTGACGCCTGCCGCGGCCAGCCGTTCATCGAGATCCTTGCGCAGCAACAGAGCGAGAAACGAACAGAACAGGTGGCCGGCGATGGCGGCGTCGGTTTGGTGGTGGATCGGCCGGGTTTCGAGAATCGATTTGGCGGTTCGGAAGATGGCCTCCACCCGCCACAATTGGCGATATGCGAGGGCGACCGAGAGGAATGGCAGCGTGCTGTTGGTACGCAGCACATAGAGCCCGTCGAAACGCGCATCCTCCGCCACGCGTGCCGGGTCGATCTCGAAGTGCCCGGCGTGCGGCGTTGCCAGGAACCGACGATAGCCGGCATTGCCGATCAGCTGTTTGTCGCCCTCTTGGAGTTTGCCGCGCAGACTGGCGAGGATGGCCTCGCGCGCGGCGGCGTCGCGTCTGGCCTGTTCCGGATTGAAGCAGACCACATAGCGGCGCGGCGTGCAGCCGGGCCCCCAGTCGCCGACCACCACCTCCTTGACCTCGAGATCGGTCTCGCCGCCATGCGCCCGCGTGACAACCAGCGGCACCATCGGCCGATCGTCGGCCAGCACCACCTTGCGCACTTCATTGTCGCTGCGCTCGCGCGCGCCAAGGATGTACTCGAGCCCGAACGCTTCCAGCTCGCTGATCGTCTTCGCACTGATCATGCCGCGATCGGCAACCACGCACATCCGGGCGATGCCGAACCGTTGGCGCAGACGGCTCACCACCGGCAACAGCGCCTTGGCATCGGCGGTGTTGCCCGGCCAGGTCTCCGAGCAGATCGGCCGGCCGGCTTCATCGAGCACCACACCGACGATCACCTGGCGCAGATCGGGGCGGTGATCCTTCGAGTTGCCGCGTTGGCCCAGGGTCTCGCCGCCGGCGCCGTAGAACATC
>DATJNS010000550.1:0-2368 GCA_035507915.1 Candidatus Sulfotelmatobacter sp. | reverse complement strand
GTTCTGCTCGGGATCGAGCACTTCCAGCATCGCCGACGCCGGGTCGCCCTGGATGCCGGCGCCGAGCTTGTCGATTTCGTCCAGCATCATCACGCAGTCGCGCGCGCCGGCCTTGCGGATCGCCTGGATGATGTTGCCAGGAAGCGCGCCGATATAGGTGCGGCGATGGCCGCGGATCTCGGCTTCGTCATGCACGCCGCCGAGACTGACCCGGACGAACTTGCGGCTCATCGCCCGCGCGATCGACTGGCCGAGCGAGGTCTTGCCGACGCCGGGAGGCCCGACGAAGCACAGGATCGGCGCCTTGCCGTCCGGCGCCAGCTTGCGGACGGCCAGATACTCGATGATTCTGCGCTTGATCTTCTCGAGACCGAAGTGATCCTCATCGAGGATGCGCCGCGCCGCGGCGATGTCGATGGGCGTCTCTTCGGGCAGCGCCCACGGCAGGTCGACGAGCCAGTCGAGATAGGTCCGAACCATGCCGTATTCGCCCGCCGCCTCTGGCATGCGCTGCAGCCGGCGCAATTCCTTGCGCGCCTGGTCCTCAACCTCCTTCGGCATATGCGCGTTGGCGATCGCCTTGTCGAGCTCGGCGATCTCGGCCGACTTTCCCTCGTCCGCTTCGCCGAGCTGGCGCTGGATCGCCGCCATCTGCTCGCGCAACAGGACCTCGCGGTTGCGGGAGTCAAGCGAAGCCTTGGTCTCCCGGCCAATCTCCTGCGACAGCCGAAGCACCTCGATCCGGTGCGCGAGCAGCCGCGAGACACGCTCCATTCGCGCGATGACATCCACCGTCTCGAGGATCTCCTGCTTCTCGTCCGGCGTCACGTCCATGAAGGTCGCCACCATGTCGGCGAGCGCGCCCGGAGCATCGACGCCCTGGAGGGTCGCCAGAAGTTCGGCCGGCGCCTGGGGCAGGAGCTGGACGGCTTCGATGGCCTGGCCCTTGAGATGAAGGAAACGGGCCTCGATCTGGTCCGACGTCGAAGTCGGCTCTGGTATCCTTTCCGCCCTGGCGACAAAGAACGGCCAGCCGGTCAGATAGTCGTCGACCCGGAACCGCTGCTCTCCCTGACAGATGATATGATTCGTGCCGTCCGGCGCGGTGATGTAGCGAACGATATTGGCGAGCGTTCCCATTCGATGCAGGTCGACGGAGAGGGGATCGGCGACCTCGGCGTTGCGCTGCATCACGATGCCGACCGGCTTCTGCTCCCGCACCGCTCTCTGCGCCGCCATCACGGAACGAGGACGACCGAGGGTGATCGGCAGCACGGTTCCGGGAAACAGCACCAAGCCGCGCACCGGCACGATGATCAGGGCGTCAGGCGGCAATGGCGGCGAGGGCGCCGCGCCGAGAGTCTCTTCGGAGGCGACCTGCGCGTCAGCCATTCGAGGCCTCCGACTTCTCCAGCGTAACCAATAGGCAGCCCTTGAATTCCGACCGATGAATGGCGCTGTAGCGCCCGGCGGGCAAACGAATGCGACGTTCGAACCGGCCTTGTGGCAATTCGAGACGGTGGATGATCGCGGTCTGCATCTCCTCCGGATAGGCCCGACATCCCGAGATCAGCAATTCGCCCTGATTGATGAGCGCCTTGACCTCGTCATAGTCGACGCCCGGCAGAGCGACCAGCACCAGCACCGCCCGATCGGTCTCGAGGACGTCGACTGGGGGCTCCCAGGCGACCGAGGGGGCCGAGCCGGACGGCTGAAAAAACTGCCGATGCATGCGCTCCGCGCGCGCGAGCACCTCGAAGGCCTCCGACCACATCCAGTTGCTTGGAAATTTTGCTTCCATGGCCTCACCCGAACCCGATGGCGCTGGTTTTGATCCAGGCCTGCCGTTGCTCAATAGCGCAATTCCGGCCTGCATTCACCCTTCGCAGGCTCTGTTGTCCGGGCCGATCATGGTCTTACGTTCCCCAAGCGTCTTGAATCGGACCGGGGGAGCCATTTACAGACGCCATCGGCCGGTCGATGTTGGAAGAGCATAACGCGTAAGGGGGCGGGGAATGTCGCACGCGTCAATTGAGATCCTGACAACGCCCCGCCGGGACGAGCTCGGCCTTCTGCGGATCGCGAACGAATCGGGGCTCTCAGTGAGCGTCCTGCCGTCCGGCGCCATCTTCGCCATCGAGCACAGTGCGGCGAACCGTCGGATCATGATCAGTCAGACGCTCGCCTCGCCGATCGCCAACGGCATGGGGCGGATCTATCTGCGGACGGGCGGACCGGAGCCTGCGATTCTGCCCGTGATCGGTCCCGAGGCAAGGCTTCGGGTCGGCGCCGGGGACGATCGCTATGTCTGGGAGGGAGCGGCGGCCGGCGTCCGGCATCGGGTCACGCTCTGGCTTCACCCGCGCCT
>DATJNS010000549.1:0-15104 GCA_035507915.1 Candidatus Sulfotelmatobacter sp. | reverse complement strand
CACCCGACCGCTGATTTGCGCGAACTCAGCCAGATCGAGCCCGATGCTGGCCCCGAGCCGCCGGAATCGGGCTGGGTGGACGCAAGATGAGCATGGCGACAGCCTGAGATCGCCGCGGACCGACGCGGCGTGCCGCACCCGCCAGCCGTCCTCGCCTCCGCGTTGTTCGTCGGCAGCGGCGGCGTAGGCGACCGCAGCGGCCTCGAGCGGAAGCGGATGTCGTGGACGATCAGATCACGTCAACCGTGTCTCGGCTCAGAAAACGCGCAGCCCAGTGTCGGAAGATGGCTCGTGATATCCGCCGAGCACTTCGCTTGACGCATACGCTGGATCCCAACGCGCAGGCGGGAGCCCACCCGGGCTGGAGGCCACGACGTCGTGGCGGCGTGAGCTGTGTGGTAACCGACGCCTGGTCCTCGTCCATTTCTGGGGACCGTCATCCGATTTGGCGGTTGACAGCTTCGGCAACAAGCTCTGAGCCTATCGCCTCGCGCATACTCGGCCTGCGAGGGGAGACCGGCCATGAACGCCATCGATCTGCCGGATCTGTTTCGGCGCGAGCCCGAGCTCTGCAAAGTGAAACGCGGCGGCAGCAATGCTCAGCGTGGCTCTACGCTGATCCGGAACCAAGAACCTCGCCCATACCCCGTTGCCATCGCTCGCGGCGGCACCCGAGACGTACTTCGCACCGTGGGAGAAAACATGAGCGGCGGACCATGACGGTCAACGCCGCCGCAGCGATGTACGCTTCCCGCCAGACCGTTGCCGGGAGCCGGCAGACCGGCGGTCGTCGGATTCTGGTCGATCGCGTCAGTCTTGAATTCGCGGGGGCGCGTGGCCGGGCGCCCGTGGCAGTCCTGAACGACGTATCGTACGAGGTGAAGGCCGGCAGCTTTACGTGCATCATCGGGCCCAGCGGATGCGGTAAAAGCACGCTGCTGTCGATCATCGCCGGATATCTGGCGGCGAGCCGAGGGCAGATCCTGACGGACGATGTACCGGTGTCCGGCCCAAGCCCGGAGCGCCTGATGGTGTTTCAGAATACGACACTGTTCCCGTGGTATACCGCGGCGCAGAATGTCGCGTTCGGGTTGTCACTGCGCGCAAATCGCAAACCGCGCGCTGAAGCCGCGGCGATCGTAAAACAGCTAATCGGCCTGGTCGGACTCGGTGACTTTTCGGACTGCTACCCGCACGAATTGTCTGGCGGAATGCGCCAGCGCATAGAGATAGCGCGCGCACTGGCCGTCAATCCGGCCGTGCTTCTGATGGACGAACCATTCGGCGCACTCGACGCTTTGACGCGCCTCACCATGCAGCAAGAACTGCTGCGCATTTGGACGGAGACCGGGAAGACCATCCTGCTCGTCACCCACGACATTGGCGAAGCAGTCGTGCTGGCCGACGAGATCGTGGTCATGACGCCGCGTCCGGCTTCGGTCGCCGAAGTCGTCAAGGTCGATCTGCCGCGGCCGCGGAGCCGCGACAATTCGTGCTTTACGGCAGTCGCCCACCATTTGGCGACACTACTCCATGCTGCGTTTTAGTCCTTTCCTCCGGCGTACCGTTTCGCCCTGCGCATTGCTCCTAGTGTGGGAGTTGATTAGCCGAACCCGTACGGTCGATCCCCTCTTGCTGCCACCACCGAGCGTCGTGTTCGCCGAGATCGGCCGGTTGCTTTGGGGCGGTTCATTGCTACTCGATCTGTGGGCAAGCTTGCGACGCATCCTGGTCGGGTTTTCGATCTCAGTCGTGATCTCGGTCGTGATCGGTGCTCTGATGGCACGCTCTGTGCTGTTCGAGGATATGCTTGATCCGATCATCGAGCTGATTCGACCGGTGTCGCCGCTTGCAATCTTTCCGCTCGCTTTGCTGTGGTTCGGTATCGGCGACGGCTCGAAGATTTTCCTAATCGCGCTGTCGTGCTCCTTTCCCATCATTCTCAGCACGTATGCCGGAGTGCGCGGGATTGATCGGTCGTATATCCGGGTTGCGCGTTCCCTCGGTGCGAACCAGTCAGAGATTCTAGCTCACATCATCTTGAAGGGTTGCTTACCCCAGCTCTTCACGGGCATCCGCGTGGCCTGGGGCATTGCCTTGATCGTGATCATCGCGTCGGAAATGATCGGCGGCGTGGCCGGACTCGGGTACATGGTCTTGACGGCTCAGGAGACATTTCGGGTGGACCGTGTGTTTGCCGGCATCGTGGTCATCGGCGTGCTCGGCTTCAGCACGGACCAGGCGTTCCGCGCGCTTCGACGGAGGTTGTTGCCTTGGTACCAGGAGTTACGCGAATAGCGGGCGCGCGCGTCGGCCGTCCGTGCGCGGTCCTCTCGTTCGCGTCAAGCCTTCTCCCACGGACCAAGATACGTTTCGGGAGGATGCGGCAGAGACGGCAGTGGAATGCGGCGTAGGCGGTCTGTCTCGGGATCGGCAACCCGACCGATGTCGCTCAGCGCGGGCAACACATAACGAATAGTCGGCTCGATGAAATATCGTTGAATCATCGCTGCGGGGTCGGGCACGGCGTCGATGACGCCGTTCGAGACCAGCAGATAGTAAAGGTTCCACACACCAGGCATGACGGGCAAACCGTTGGCCGACCAGTGGGGCAGACGCATTTGCGCGGCAATTGTCGGTTTGAGATCGAGGACCCGACCAGCGACGGCACGCGCCTCTGCCTGATTCGCCGAGATCCACCGGCTTGCCTTGATCCAGCCAGCCGCTAAGCGGCGAACGAGGTCGGGGTTTTTCTTCACCCACTTTTCGTCGGCGACGACGCACTCGAGAGGGTAATAAGGGACCGCCTGGGTGGCGTCCGAAAGCATCCGAGCGCCGTATTCTATCTCCGCCACAGTATCGGCGGGCGCCGCCATCATCATCGCATCGACCTGACCCGAAGCCAGCGCCTGGGGTTGGTTGGGTACGGGAAGCGCAACGACATTGACCCGCTTCGGATCGACCGAGGCTTGGCGAAGCGCGGCGAGGAGCAGCAGATGATCGATCGTGCCAAGCAGCACGACTCCAACCGTCTTTCCCTCCAGCTCGGCGACCGAGCGCAAGGCCGAGCCTTTCGCCACCATGATGCGCAGGTAGGGAAAATTCCGTGTCACGTTGCTGTAGTTGACGAGACAGATGATCGGTATGCCGCGCGAGGCCAAGCTGAGTGCGACCGTGCAGGCGATTTCGCCCATGGGGATACTGCCGCTCTGGATCGCCTGCACAATCACGGGGCCGGCTTGCAGGCGCAGCGGCTCGACTTCGAGATCGGCGCCGCCAGCCCACGGCTTGGCGGCCTCGAGATAGATCGACGACATCGCGCAGACGGGCAAGTAACCGACTTGCACCTTGGTGGCCGCGGCGACCCGGCGCGGGAATACGCCCGCCGCCGTCAAGGAGGCCAGCAGCCCAAGCGTGGCGCGTCGACCAATCAAGCTGATGTCCGAGCGTCGCATGGTCGACCCTCTTCGCGATAACGCCGTTGAAGCGGCACGATGTACCGAAAGATCTCGAACATCCGCGTACCGAGAACCACGGGCTGTTTGGCGAGCCTCCAAGTCGTTCCGACTCGCATCAGCGAATCCCCTTGGTGACCTGCTCGGGATCTCAAGTACCAACTGGCTATGTTAGTCCCTGCTCGGATAGAGGGAAGGGTCAATCCGGCCGCATCTCCCGACCGCGAAGCCCGGATCGCCCCTTTCCGGCATGACGGTTACCGGCGCTGGGGGCCGATAGCCAAGCGAGCTGAGCCGCCGAACCTGGTTCCACTTTTGGCAGATCCATCGCTTGGCGAGACCCTGGCATCAGGCGACCAAGGTAAGGTCCTGACGCATGCCCCTTGTCGAGGGCCACACCGTTGCGCGCATCACGTTTGTAGACGACGCTGCAGCCTGACTGACCTAGAGGGCCGGCCGGGTGTCCGAGGAATCCCCGAGTGTCTACGCGTTTGGGTCGTGGGAGATCGACGTCGGCCGGCGCGAGCTCCGGGCGCAGGGGACGCCGGTGCCCCTCGGCAGCCGGGCGTTCGAAGTCGTCGAGGTTCTGGTCCGGTCGGCCCGGGATCTCGTGACCAAAGATCAGCTGTTTGAGCGGGTGTGGCGGGGCGCCGTCGTCGGCGAGGCTACGCTCCACGTTCACATATCCGCCATCCGCAAGGCGCTGGGGGCAGATCGCGGCCTGCTGAAGACGGCGTCGGGCCGAGGCTATCGTCTCCTCGGGGATTGGACGCCTCGGTATCGTGGCACCGCGCCGACCTCTGCCCAAACGCGCCGCGCCGACGGAGCACCGCGGGCGAACAACTTCCCACTGATCGTTACGCCTCTCATTGGCCGGGCCTCTGCGGCACAGCATGTGCGCGATCTTGTTTCCGCCTACCGGGTGGTGACCCTGACGGGCCCTGGCGGCATCGGGAAGACCACCCTCGCCCTCAAGGCGGCCCGCCACCTTCTCGCGGCTTTCGACGACGGCGGGTGCTTTGTCGAGCTGGCGTCGCTGTCGGACCCCGGGCTCGTACCGTCGTCGGTGGCCACCGCGCTCGGGCTGAACCTCGGCGGTGACGCGGCGTCCCCGGAGTCCGTTGCACGAGCCGTCGGCGGAAACCAACTTTTGCTCGTGCTCGACAATTGCGAACACCTCATCGGCGCCGTGGCGATTCTCGCAGAGACTTTCGTGCGCTTCTGCCCGCGCACCACGATTCTGGCGACGAGCCGCGAAGTCCTGCGAATCGACGGCGAACGGGTCTATCGCGTGCCGCCGCTCGACGTTCCCGCTCCCGAGGAAAGCGCACCAGACCGAATAAGAGAGCACAGCGCCGTCGAGCTGTTCATCGCCAGGACGAAGGCGCTGGACTCGGGCTTCTCGGCGCGCGCCGAGAACTTTGCGTTGGTTGCCGCGATTTGTCGGCGCCTCGACGGGATACCCCTGGCGATCGAATTCGCGGCGGCTCGCGCCGCCGCGCTCGGAATTCAGGAGGTGGCCAGCGGACTGCGCGATCGTTTCGGGCTGTTGGGGAGCGGACGCCGCACGGCACTTCCACGGCATCAAACGCTGCGCGCGACGCTCGACTGGAGCCATGAGCTGCTGTCAGAAGCAGAGCGGCAGCTGCTGCGGCGCTTGGCTGTCTTCCCTGCAGGCTTCACCGTGGATGCGGCCGCTGCCGTTATGAGCGACAGGCCGCAGGATCGCGCGGCGATCGTGGACGGTATCGCGAACCTCGTCTCGAAATCATTGGTCGCATTGGACAAGTCAGAGACGACGACGCGCTGGTACCTGCTGGAAACGACACGAGGCTACGCGCTCGAGAAGCTGGAAAAAAGCGGCGAAGCCGGCGAGATGGCGCGGCGGCATGCGGAATTCCAGCTGGCGTTGTTCAGTCCGTTCGCAACAGAGGGGCAGCGTCAGGCCGTCATCGATGACCTCGGGCGCTATCGCCGTGAAATCGACAATCTCCGCGCGGCGCTGAACTGGGCATTTTCCCCCGACGGCGATGCCGCCCTGGGGGTCCTCCTAGCCGCCGCTGCGGCTGATTTCTGGTTCGCGGTATCACTGGTTGCCGAATCTTCCGAATGGTCCAGCAAAGCGCTGGCGCGGATTGGCGATGCTGCGGGCACGCGCTGCGAGATGGTCCTGCAATACAACCTCGGCCGGACGCTGATGTACACAAGGGGGATGACCGACGACGCTCGCGAGGCTCTGACGCGGGCGATGGCGCTCGCCCGGGAACATGCGGATTCCGACCATCAACAACGAGTGACTGTCAGTCTCTGGCTGTTTTCATTCCGCGCGGCCGCACTCCATGACGCGCTCGAGAGAGCTCGCCAATACGAGGAGGTCGCCCGCCTTGGTGACCCGCAATCACGGGCCGTGGCCGATTGGCTGGTCGGCATACCGCAAATCTATCTGGGCGCGCACATCGAAGCCAGCGGGCGACTTGAGAGAGCGAACGATCAATATCCGATCGGGAGCCGAAGCCCGGACATCGTCCGATTTATGGGCGATCTGCGTACCGTGGCTTTTAGCCACCTTTCGCTCAGCTTACTGTCACGAGGTCTCTTGGATGCAGCGTCGGGGATGGCGGTACGCGCGATCGAAGAGGCGCGAGGCACTAACCAGCCGGCAACGTCTTGTATTGCCCTGGCGTGCGCGGCCGGCTTCGTCTTTCTGAGCCTTGGCGAGTTGGATGTGGCCGGGCGTTACAGCGACGAGCTCATCGATCATGCCTATAAGTATGCGCTGCGCCCATATCACGCTGTCGGTCATTGCGTGAGCGGCAGCCTCGCCGTCAGGCGGGCCGATCCCAATACCGGAGTCGGTTCGATTCGACGTGGCCTCGCCGAAATGCGCGAAGTAACCCATCTGCTGTTCTATCCCTATTTCCTTGCAGAACTTGCCGCAGCGCTGGGTGCGATTGGCCGGATCGATGAGGGCCTCGCCGAGATCGACACGGCGCAGCGTATTGCAACCGAGATGGGCAACCGGTGGCTCATACCCGAAATCCTGAGGGTGAAGGGTGAACTGCTGGCGCAGCGGGGCTCGGGTGATTCGATCGCAATCGCGGAATTGTTTCGCCAGTCGATCAGCTTGGCGCACGAACAGCAGGCGCTGTATTGGGAACTCTCTGCGGCGATAAGCCTCGCTGAGCTCATGCGACGTCAGGATCGGGATGCGGAGGCTCGTGCAGTGCTCGCCCCGGCATACGATCGTGTCACCGAAGGATTTTCTGCACCGAGAGTGAAACACGCCCAAAAACTGTTGGCCTCACTGACGTAGAGCCCAGCCGTCGCCAAGGCGTCATGCGCGGCAGAGGTGCGACCCTGCTGCGCGCGGTCCATGATCCGATCAATGCAAACCCGAGGTCGATCGCGCGATCGTTGGTGTGGCGCAACGGCCCTCATTCGATATGCCGACCGTCACCGTAATCGCCCTCGCGATTCCACGCGCGCGGATCTCGCAGGTGCCGTTCAGCCGCGCAGCCAAGGCGGCCGCGGGCTCAAATTCGAGTTGCCGTGCCTGGTCGTACCTGCGGAGGCCGCGATCGCACAGAACCACCGCCCATGACGTGCCACGACGTCTCAGCGCGACCCCGACGACGCCGTTGGGGGGTGGTGCCGGGACCGCGCGGGTGAGCTCCAGGGTGAAGCGGCGGACCATCGAGGCGAGGGCCTGGCAGATCGTCTGCGGCAATTGACCGGGTTCGACATCGAACAGGAGGTCGGCGTGACATCGGTCCAGATGTTGGCGCTGTAGATCGCGGCAGACCTCAAAGAGGTAGGCGCAGGCATCCGGCACCTCGTGTGGCTCCACGCGCGCGTCGTGGATCGTCGACGATCGCACGGGTACGGCATGCGGACGAACCGGGAGTAGCGAGAGCTTGACCATATCGACCATCACTGTCATCGCGGGTAAGCGTTGAGCGTCGCAGACCGCAGTGATTGGGACGGGGCACGTGGCGGCCACCTGTAGAGGTCGGTTGGTCTTGAAGATCGTCGCGGTGGTGCGCGGTCGGAATGGCGCCAAGGTATCGCCGATACCAATGTCTCATCGGAGTCACGCGCACACGGCGTCCTTCGGGGCCGCGCGGCCCATCGGCGATACCATCGTCCAATGGAGGTTCTCTCGGCTTGATTTCATCTGTGCTGCAGCAAGTCGCGCAAGCGCGAGCTCATGCGCGTGCAGGCTGACGCACTGAATGCCCCGCCAGCGCGGGTAACTCTTGATCAGCGGGTCCCAGGTTCGCGGCTTGGTGCGCCCACCAAGCCCAAGGGTCTGCGCTCGCGAGCCGCAGCGACGTTCAGCCTGCCGTGAGCCCGGCGGCGCGCACCACCTTGCTCCACTTCGCGGTTTCGTCGGCGATGAACTGCGCGAACGCGGCCGGCGTGCCGGGGAACGGCTCGGCGCCCATGTCGGCGAGGCGCGCCTTGAACGTCGCATCGGCCAGGGCGGCGGTCACCGCGCGATTGAGGATGTCGACGATCTCGGGCGGCGTGCCGTGCGGGGCGGCGATGCCCTGCCACCCGGTGGCCTCGTAGCCCGCCACGAACTCGCCGACGGTCGGGACGTCGGGCAGCACCGGCGAGCGCGTCGCCGACGTCATCGCCAGCGGTCGCAGCTTCCCGGCGCGGATGTAGCCGATCGACTCGGGCAGCGGATCGAAGATGACCTGCACCTGGCCGGCGAGCAGGTCGATCAAGGCGGGGCCGCCGCCGCGATAGGGCACCGGCACCAGATTGACGCCCGCCATCATCTTGAACAGCTCGCCGAACATGTGCGGCGTGCTGCCGTTGCCGCCGGTCGCCATGGTGACCTTGCCCGGGTTGGCCTTGGCGTAGGCGACGAACTCCGGGAACGTCTTGGCCGGGAACGCGGGATTGACCACCACCACGTTGGCGACGCGCGAGATCGGCGCGACGGGCGTGAAGTCGCGGACGTAGTCGAAGTCGAGATGCCCGTACAAGGTCGGGTTGACCGCGACCGGCACGCCGACGGTCAGCAGCGTGTAGCCGTCCGGCGCCGCCTTGGCGACGATCTCGGCGGCGATGTTGCCGCCCGCGCCGGTGCGGTTCTCGACGGCGAACTGGCGGCCGAGCCGCTCCGAGAGGAACTGCGCGGTCAGGCGCGACGTGATGTCGGCGACGCCCGCCGCGGCGAAGCCGACGACGAGACGGACCGAGCGCGCCGGATAGGTTTCGGCGCGCGCCCGGCGCGACAGGGCGGACAGCGCGCCGGCGCTCGCGGCCAGGCGCAGGAATTGTCGACGGGGGAGGGTCATGGGCGTCCTCGATGGTCGGTCATCAGTAATAAGCCGCGCCGCCGTTGACGTGGATGGTCTGGCCGGTGATGAAGCCGCCGTCGTCGCTGACCAGGAACAGACAGGTGGCGGCGATCTCGTCGACCGTGCCCTGACGGCCGAGCGGGATGCCGGCGGCGTTCGGCAGCCGTCCCTGGTACCACTCGGGGTTCGTGCGCGAGGTGTCGATGCTGCCCGGCGAGACGACGTTGACCCGGACGTTCTGGGGGGCGAACTCCGACGCGAGCCCGCGCGCGAAGCCGACCAACCCCATCTTGGCCGCCGAGACGTGGGCGCGCCCGTTGCCGCCGACGAACGCGCCCTCGCCGGTGAAGAACAGGATGCGGCCATACTTGTGCTTGACCATCGAGTCGATGAGCGCGCGCGTGAGATAGAGCGCGCCGTCGAGCACGACGCCCCGGACGCCCTCCCAGTCCTGCATGGTCAGCTCGGTGAAGGGCTTGTGCGGCCGGATCGCGGCATTGTTGATCAGGATGTCGACGCGGCCGAACGACGACAGCGCCTGCGCCGCCATCGCGTCGACCTGATCCTTCTTGGCGATGTCGGCGATGACGGCGAGCGCCTTCACCCCCAGCGCCTGCGCCTCGCGCACCACGGCGTCGGCCTCGGCCTGGTTGCTGCGCGCATTGACGACGACATGGGCGCCTTCCGCGGCCAGCTTGAGCGCCGTCGCGCGGCCGATGTTGCGGCCCGAACCGGTTACCAGAGCGACTTTCCCCGCGAGCTTGCCCATGGACGACCTCCCTGACGCGACCCGTCGAAACCCTCGGATCGGCCACTCTTGCTTGAAAAGCCGCAGCGGTCGAGGGATGCTGTAAGCCGTGGAAGAGTGAGGGCCGAATCGCACGCGAGGAGTTCGCCATGCCGATGCCGAGCCGTGTCCAGTTTCCCGACGACATCGAACCCCTGGTCCAGTTCATCGAGGACACGCCGCCGGCGGAGATCCTGGACCGCACGCTCGAGAAATTGCGCGCGGGAATGCCGATCCAGACCATGCTGACGGCCTCGGCGCTGGCGGTGACCCGCTCGACCGAGATGCCGCCGGGCCATCACGGCGGCCCACTGCACCCGTTGGCCGGCCTGTATGCGGTCTCGAATCTGGCCGGACGTCTGGAGGGCGAGGCGCGCTTCGTGCCGGTGCTGCAGCATGTCGCGCTGTCGAACAAGCACATCAACCATCCGGCGATGGGCCCGTACCAACTGCTGGAGTTCGCGCCGCTCGATGCCGGCGGGGTCGAGGCGACCAAGTCGGCGTTCCTGATGGCGGTCACGCGCGGCGAGTGCAACAAGGCCGATCATCTCTTCCAGTGGCTCTGGCAGCAGATGCCGGCGATCGAAGCCTTCGATCTCTTGATGAGCGTGGCCATCCCGAAGAACTTCCACGACGACCATTATTTCATCCTGCCCGCGTTCATGTGGCGTGCCTTCGACACCGGCGTGATCGACAAGAAGTATCTGCAGATCCTGATGCGGCCGGTCGTGCGCTACGTGACCCGTCTCCCGGTGGCGCCCAACAACCCGATGGTCTCGCCGCTGCCGGCGATCGAGGCGCTGATCGAGAAGCACCAGCTGATGAGCCGGATCCTCCGCCAACGGACCGGCGACGACGAGACGGCCGCGATCGGCCGGCTCGGGGAATCCATCGGGCGGTGCGACGCCTATGCCGAGATTCCGCCGCTGATGGCTCAAGCGCTGGAGAGCGGGCTGTCCCTGGAAGGTGCGGGCGAGGCGCTGTCGATCGGCGCCGCCGGCCTGTTCCTGCGCTCGCTGACCGGCAACCCGATGGACGTCCACCTGCATACCAGCGCCAACCTGCGACGCTACCTCCTGAAGCTCGACGGCCTCAGCCTGCGCAACAAGGTGATGCTGCTGCTGACCTGGCACACCGGACCCGAGATCCGCTCGACCGAGACGCGCATGGAGCCGGCGCCGCAGCCCGATCCGGCGGCGGTCGCTGCCTTGCCGCAGCGCTCGCAAGCGGAACTCTTGGAGGCGATCGCGCAGAGCATCTTCACGCAGCCGCCCACCGACTGGTCCAAGGTCACCAATCTGGGGCTGATGCGTGCGGTGCCCGAGGTCAAGATCACGATCAACCTCGCCCAGCAGTACGTGCAGTGCGGCTACGACGCGCAGGCGCTGATCGACCGGCTCGCCGAGATCGTGTGCCACGACGACTTCACCGAGATGCACGCCTTCAAGCATCATCAGGCGATCGTCGAGGAGTTCCGCGCCACGCGCGAGCCCTGGCGCTGGATGCACCTGGTCTGCGGCGCGCAGGCCTCGGCGATCTCGTTCGGCAAGAGCATGACCGTGTACGAGGAGTACCTGGACCTCCTGCACGCCGCGTAGCCGCGCCAGGCGCTGCCGCGCGTCGCTTCCCGCAGCCTGTCTTCGCCCGTTCGACTGGGCACGGTCGGACAATCCCCGAGGTGCGGCATGGGCGATTTCGAGACGGCCGCGGGCGCGATCTGGGCGTCGCCGCGGATCACTGAGGACTTCACGGCGCTGTGCGCGTGCGGCGGCCGATTCGCCGGCACCGAGAGCGAGCGGCGCGCCTGTGAGTTCATGGCCCAACGGCTGGCCGAGGCGACCGGCGGGACGGTCCGGCGCGAACCCGTGCCTTATCTGGGGTGGGACCGCGAGCCGGCGCGCCTGGAGCTGGCCGACGGGCGCGGCTTCGCGGCCTGCGCACTCGGCCGCTCGCCCGCGACCCCGGCCGGCGGCCTGCACGCCGAGGTCATCGATCTCGGCCGCGGCATACCGGCGGATTTCACCCTGGCGTCCGACCAGATCCGCGGCCGCATCGTGCTGGTGCGCCACGAGTTCTACATGGCGTCCGGCCACATCCACCGACGGCGCAAATACGAGCTCGCGAAGGCGGCCGGCGCGGTCGGCTTTCTGATCGCCTGTCATCTGCCGGGCGGTCTCCTGGTCACCGGCTCCGGCGGCGGCGGCGGCGCGGACGAGATCCCCAGCGCCGGCATCAGCCACGAGGCGGGCGTTGCGCTCGCGCAAGCCGGCGGCGCGGTGCGCCTCGAGATCGGCGGCCGCTTCGTTGACCGGGTCGCCGAGAATCTGCTGGTCGACATCCCGGGTCGCACCGACGAATGGGTCGTGCTGTCGGCCCATCTCGACGGCCACGATTTCGCGCAGAGCGCCATGGACAACGGCTCGGGGCTGATCAGCGCGCTCGCGGCCGCCGAGGCGTTGCGCGACATCGTGCCCAGGCGGCGGCGCGGCCTGCGCGTCGCGTTCTTCAACGTCGAGGAGTGGTGGCTGATCGGCTCTCGCGTCCACCTCGAGAGGCTCGATCCGCGCGAGCGCGGCAAGCTCGCCTTCAACGTCAATCTCGACTCGGTCGCCGGCGCCTCGCGGCTGGCCGTCATGACCAGCGGCATTCCGGCCGCCGACGCGATCCTCGACCAGGTCAACCGCGCCTACGGCCTGCGCATGCGCCGGCATCGCCCCTTCATGAGCAACTCCGACCACGCCAGCTTCATCGAGGCCGGCGTGCCCGCGCTGCGGCTGTGCGCCGGGCTCGACGAGCCCGAGTCCAACCTGCGCTTCCTCCTCACCCCGGGCGATACGCCGGACAAGGTCGACCCGACCGAGCTCAAGGCGGCCGCCACCGCGACGGCCGCGCTGGTGTTGGCAGCCATCGAGCGCGACCTGGCGCCGCTCGACGCCGCCGCGATCGATCGCACGGTCAACGCGGTATGACGATCCTGTCGGTTTGACGATCCGGAAAGAGGCGAAGCATGAAGCGGCGAACCTTCCTCAAATCGCTCGGCGCGGCGACGGGAGTCGGGGCGCTGGCGATGCCGGCGATCCCGTCGCGCGCCGCGCCTCGCACGCTGCGTTTCATCCCGCATGCCGATCTGGCGAATTTCGATCCGATCTGGGGCGGCGCCTACATCGCGCGCAATGCCGGCCTTCTGGTGTGGGACACGCTGTACGGCGTCGACAGCGCGCTCCGGCCGCAGCGCCAGATGGTCGAGGCCGAGGAGGCCTCCGCCGACGGCCTGACCTGGACGTTCCGATTGCGCGCGGGCCTCAAGTTCCATGACGGCGCGCCGGTGCTCGCGTCGGATGCGGTCGCCAGCATCAACCGGTGGGCGGCGCGCGACCCGATGGGCGGCATGATCAAGGCCGTCGAGAACGAGCTCGTCGCTCTCGACGATCGCACCTTCCGCTGGCGCCTCAAGCGCCCGTTCCCCAAGATGCTGCTGGCGCTCGGCAAGATCGTGTCGCCTTGCTGCTTCATCATGCCGGCGCGCATGGCCGCGACCGATCCGTTCAGGCAGATCGGCGAGTATGTCGGCAGCGGTCCGATGCGCTTCATGCGCGACGAATGGTCGCCCGGCGCCAAGGCGGCGTTCGAGAAGTTCTCCGGCTACGTGCCGCGGCAGGAGCCGGCGTCGTGGCTTGCCGGCGGCAAGCGCATGCTGGTCGACCGTATCGAGTGGCTGGTCATCCCCGATCCGACCACCGCGTCCGCGGCGTTGCAGGACGCCGAGGTCGATTGGTGGGAAATGCCGCTGCCCGACCTGCTGCCGGTGCTGCGCCGGGACCGCAACCTGGTCGTCGACGTCGCCGATCCGCTCGGCATGGTCGGGCTGCTCGTCATGAACCACCTGTTCCCGCCGTTCGACGACGTGCGGGCGCGGCGCGCCATGCTGACGGCGATCAACCAGGCGGACTACATGCACGCCTATGTCGGCGACGACGACAGCCTGTGGAAACCGCTGCCCGGCTATTTTCCGCCCGGGACGCCGCTCTACACCGAAGCGGGCGGCGACATCCTCAAGGGACCGCGACACCTCGACGCGGCCAAGCGGCTGCTCGCCGACGGCGGCTATGCGGACGCGCCGGTCACCGTGCTCGCGGCGCAAAACATGCCGCACCACAAGGCGTGGGGCGACGTCATGGTCGATCTCCTGAAGCGGCTCGATGTCACGGTCGACTTCGGCGCGATCGACTGGGCCACCCTGGTGTCGCGCGTCCAGGTGAGATCGCCGCCCGCCCAAGGCGGCTGGAACATCTTTCACACCAGCCTGTACGCCGTCGACTGCGCCACCCCCGCGAACGCGTTCCTGCGCACGAAGGGTGCATTGGCGGCCAACGGTTTCGCGACCAGCCCGACGATCGAAGCCGCGGTCGCCGCCTGGTTCGATGCGCGCACCCTGGACGAGGAGAAGCTGGCGGTGCGCCGCTTGAACGAGGTCGCGCTGGACGAGGTGGTCTATGCGCCGCTCGGCTGGTATCTCCGGCATTTCGCGTGGCGCAAGACCGTGACCGGTATCGCCAAGGGCCCGGCGCCGTTCTTTTGGGGCGTCGACATCGCGGCCTGAGCCGGTCGGCGGTCGCCGAGCGGCATGCCCGAGGTGCCTGGACTCCGAGGGCAAAACCTCATCAGATTGCGGCTCGCGCGTTGCCCCTCAATTTGATCTGTCTCGCTCACTGCCAAGGAGGATCGATCATGACGGATGCATACACGCCGCCCAAGGTATGGACCTGGACCAAGCCCAGCGGCGGCCATTTCGCCAACATCAACCGCCCGATCTCGGGCAAGACCCACGACAAGGAATTGCCCATCGGCAAGCACCCGCTGCAGCTCTACTCGCAGGGGACCCCGAACGGCGTGAAGGTCACCGTGATGCTCGAGGAGCTGTTGGCGGCGGGCCACAAGGGCGCGGAGTACGACGCCTGGCTGATCCGCATCAACAACGGCGATCAGTTCGGCAGCGGCTTCGTGGCGATCAATCCCAACTCCAAGATTCCCGCGCTCGTCGATCGCAGCGGCCCCACGCCCATCCGCGTCTTCGAGTCCGGCGCGATGCTCGTCTATCTCGCCGAGAAGTTCGGCGCCTTCTTGCCGACCGAGCGCGCGGCGCGCGCCGAGTGCCTGTCATGGCTGTTCTGGCAGATGGGCAGCACGCCCTATGTCGGCGGCGGGTTCGGCCACTTCTACGCCTACGCGCCGGCCAAGATGGAGTATCCGATCGACCGCTTCGCCATGGAGACGAAGCGTCTGCTCGACGTGCTCGACCGTCGGCTCGGCGAGAGCGAGTACGTCGCCGGCAAGGACTACACGATCGCCGACATGGCGATCTGGCCGTGGTATGGCGGGCTGGTCAAGTTCGGGCAATACGGCGCCGCCGAGTTCCTGTCGGTGCAGGACTACAAGAACGTCCAGCGCTGGACCGAGCAGGTCTGGGCGCGGCCGGCGGTCAAGCGCGGCCGCATGGTCAACCGAACGGCCGGCGAGCCCAAGGAGCAGCTGCTCGAGCGTCACGAC
>DATJNS010000548.1:0-3814 GCA_035507915.1 Candidatus Sulfotelmatobacter sp. | reverse complement strand
GTATCGCTACATCATCGGTCGCGTCGTGCTCGTGATCCCGACCCTGCTCGGGGCGGCCGTGCTGGTCTTCGCGCTGATGCGCCTCATTCCTGGCGACATCTGCGTCGTTCGGCTGGCCTCGGGCGGCGGCACGTTCAACGCGCACGCGGTCGACGTCTGCCACCACGAGGTCGGGCTCGACCAGCCCGTGATCGTGCAGTTCTGGAGGTTCGTCAGCGGCCTGTTCCGCTTCGACTTCGGCCTGTCCATGTGGTCGGGCAAGCCGGTGTCCGAGGAGATATTGACCCGGCTGCCGATCTCGCTCGAGGTCGCGCTCCTGGCGACCGTGGTCGCCGTCAGCATCGCGATCCCGCTCGGCACGATCTCCGCCCTCAAGCAGAACACCTGGATCGACCTGGTGGTGCGCACGGTGGCGATCGCCGGCATCGCGACGCCGTCGTTCTGGCTCGGCATCCTCGTCATCCTGGCGATCCTCAACATCAGCGACGCGATCTTCGGCACGCCCTGGATGCCGCCGATCGACTACGTGTCGTTCTGGCACGATCCGGTGCGCAACCTGTCGATGGCGATCTGGCCGGCGGTCACCGTGGGCTATCGGTATTCCGCGGTGACGATGCGCATGACGCGCTCGGCCATGCTCGAGGTGCTGCGCGAGGACTACATCCGCACCGCCCGCGCCAAGGGGCTGATCGAGAAGCTGGTCGTCAACCGCCACGCGCTCAAGAACGCGTTGCTGCCGGTCGTCACCCTGATCGGCATCGAGTTCGCCTTCCTGATCGGCGGCCTGGTCGTGACCGAGCAGGTCTTCAACCTCAACGGCATCGGCCGCCTGTTCGTGCTCGCCGTGCAGAACCAGGACTACACGCTGACCCAGGCCCTCGTGATGCTGACGGTCGTCGTCTTCGTTCTATGCAATCTGCTGGTCGACCTGTTCTATGCATGGCTCGACCCGCGCATCCGCTACGCCTGACCGGAGCCGGCGCGCATGTCCACCATCACGACCGAGCCCGGCACCCCCGTCGTCCTCGACGACGACGTCGTCGAGATTCATCGCTCGTTCCTCGCCAACGCGGTCGACTTCTGCCGCCGTCAACCGCTCGGCACGTTCGGTCTCGTGCTCGTGATCGTTTGCCTGGTCGCGGGCCTGGGCGCCGACTGGATGTCGCCCTACGACCCGACCTCGAACGACTTCGGCGCCATGACCGAGGCGCCGAGCTGGCAGCACTGGCTCGGCACCGACCAGTTCGGCCGCGATCTGTTGTCGCGCATCATCTTCGGCGCGCGCACCGCGCTGATCGTCGGGTTGACCTGCGCCATCGTCGGCGGTTTCGCCGGCCTCGTGCTCGGGGTCGGCAGCGCCTATTTCGGCGGCCGGCTCGACATGGTGCTGCAGCGGGTGTTCGACGTCGTCATGGCGTTCCCGCTGATCATCATGGCGCTCGCCGTGGTCTCGATCTTCGGCACCGGCGTCCACAACGTGATCGTCGCGATCACGGTCCCGTTGGTGCCGCGCTGCGCCCGCGTGGTGCGCGCGAGCGCTCTGTCGATCCGCGAGATCCCCTACGTCGACGCGGCGCGCGCCTGCGGCTTCGGCCACGTGCGCATCATCATGCGCCACATGGTGCCGAACGTGATCGCGCCGTTCCTCATCCTGCTGACCGCATTCGTCGGCCAGGCGATCCTCGCCGAGGCGTCGCTGTCCTATCTCGGCCTCGGCGTCCAGGAACCGACGCCGGCGTGGGGCCTGATGCTGCAGGGCGGCGCCGAGGAGTACGCCTCGACCGCGCCGTGGATCGCGGTGTTCCCCGGGCTCGCGATCGCCTTGACCGTGTTCGGCATCAGCCTGTTCGGCGACGCGCTACGCGACGTGCTCGACCCCAAGATGCGCGGCCGCTGACCTGCGACACCGGGCGCCCCTTGAATTGGGGCGCCGCGCCGACGCGTTACGAGGCGTTCACGTCGCGCAATCAGCGCCCGGGTGCATCGTTGCGCTTACGAGCCGGTCGGCTCCTGCTCGACGCGCAATCAAGGCCCGCGGCATGAATGACGAATTTCGGACGGCTTTGAGCAAGGTTCCGGCGGTCACGCTCGGCTTCTGGGTCGTCAAGATCGTGGCCACGACCTTGGGCGAGACCGGCGGCGACGCCATCACGATGACGCTCGATCTCGGCTACCTGGTCGGCACCGCGATCTTCGCCGCGATCTTCCTCGCCGTGGTGACGGCGCAGATCGCCGCCGTGCGGTTCCATGCGGCGCTCTATTGGGCCGTGATCGTCGCGACGACGACGGTCGGAACGACGTTGGCGGATTTCTGCGATCGTTCCCTCGGGATCGGCTATGTCGGCGGCTCGACGATCCTGTTCGTTGCCGTGATGGCGGCGCTGGCGCTGTGGCGCCGAACCCTCGGATCGGTGTCGGTCGAGCGGATCGCCTCACGCCAAGCCGAGGCGTTCTACTGGACGACCATCCTGTTCTCGCAGACCCTCGGCACCGCGCTCGGCGACTTCCTGGCCGACACCGGCGGCCTTGGCTATCCGGGCGGCGCACTGGTGTTCGCGAGCGGACTGGCCGTGGTCGCCGCGCTCTATTATGCCACCGCGATCTCGCGGACGGTGCTGTTCTGGGCCGCCTTCATCCTGACCCGGCCGCTCGGCGCCACCCTCGGCGATTTTCTCGACAAGCCCGTCAGCGACGGCGGCCTGGCGCTCGGCCGGTTCACGGCCTCGGCGGTCCTGGCGGCGGTCATCGTCGTGCTGGTCCTCGTGATCCCGCAGCGCGCGGGCGAGCATCCCGGCCGGCACGCGACTTAATCCCGGCGGGGCGGCTCAGAAGATCGTGTAGGCGCCGTCGAGCACGAAGGCGTCGCCCGTGTGATAGCTGCTGGCGTCGCTCGCCAGGTAGACCGCGATACCGGCGAAGTCGCCGCCGGTGCCCCAACGGCGCATCGGGATGCGCGGCAAGACCGCGCCGGAGAATTTCGGATCGGCGACGCGCGACGCCGTCATCTCGGTCTCGATCCAGCCGGGCAGGATCGAGTTGGCCGTGACGCCGTGGCGCGCCAGCTCGACCGCGAGCGCGCGCATCATGGCGAGCAGCGCGCCCTTGCTGGCGGCGTAGGCCTCGGCGCGCGCCGGCCCGTGCACCGCCGCGGTGCTCGCCACCGCGATCAGCCGGCCGCCCGGATCGCCGGCGCCGGCGCGCTCGACCATGTGCCGCGCCGCGGCCCGGAGCGTGAAGAACGCGCCGTCGAGATTGACCGACATCACGCGCCGCCATTCCGCGGTCGTGAGCTCGTGGAACGCCGCGCGGCGCTGCGTCACCCCGGCGTTGGCGAAGCAGGCGTCGAGCCGCCCGAGCGTCGCGACCACCTCGGCCAGGGCGCGGTCGACCGCCGCCTCGTCGGCGACGTCGCAGCGCTGGACCAGCACGCGGCGCCCGTGCGCCTTCAGCCGCGCCTCGGCGGCCGCGAGCTTCTCGGGGTTGCCGCCCCAGATCGCGACGTCGGCGCCGGCGGCCGCCAGGCCCTCGGCCATGCCGAGCCCGATGCCGCCGTTGCCGCCGGTCACCAGGGCGACCTTGCCGGTCAGGTCGAAGGCAGGCGGGGTCATGCGGGCTCCTGTTTCGCGACGGCGCGACAATATCTATTTATACGGAACCTCTTTATACGGGCGGTTGGATTTGGCAGATAGGGGCGTGCCTTGAGGAGCGGGCTGTGAGCAACGAGACGCCGGTGACAGAGCCGGTCGCGGAAGCGGGGCGCGACTTCATCCGCGACATCGTCGAGGCCGACGTCAAGGCCGGACGCACGACCGAG
>DATJNS010000547.1:0-2136 GCA_035507915.1 Candidatus Sulfotelmatobacter sp. | reverse complement strand
AAGACGGTTGGCCGTCGTCACTTCTGCTCCATCACCCGGTCCGACAGGCCGGCGGCGCGCTGGGTGAAGCGCAGCGCCTCGCCGAAATCGAAGTTGTTGTAGACCGCGTTGAGATGCGCGAACGGCGCCGACTGCGCGAACAGCTCGAAGGTGACGCGGTGGCCGGCATAGTCCGAGTTGAGCAGGTCGCGCGCGTAGGCGAGCAGCTTGCGGCGATCGTCGGCGGACCAGAACTCGTTGACCGTGTAGTACTTCTCGAGCCAGGCCTTGATGTCGTCGGCGACGAAGCTCGGGCTGTCGGGCGTCACGCAGATCTGACCGCCGCACAGCTCGCGCGCGAGATGCATCATCGCGGGCAGCCGCGAGCAGGCCTGGACCCGGCCGGTGTAGAGCAGCGACTGGTTGGGCATCAGGAGGCCGCCCGGGCTCGGCTGCGCCAGCGCGATCGAGGCGGTCAGATGCGCGTTGATGGTCTCGCGGTAGATCGCGAGCTCGGCCAGCTTCTCGCGCACCGCTTGCTGCTTGTCGAGCCCGGTCTGGCGCACGTTGAACAGCGCCACGCCGATCATCAGGTCGGCGAGGAACTGGATGCGCTGGACGAACGGGAAGGCGCTGTAGCGGTGCAGCGTGCCGCGGATGAACGCGGCCGCCCGCGTGTGGCGATAGAACAGCACGTCCTCCCACGGGATCAGGACGTTGTCGAAGATCACCAGCGTGTCGACCTCGTCGAACTTGTTGGCGATCGGATAGTCGGCCGCCGCGCGCCGGCCGGCGAAGCCGGACCGGCAGATGTGCTTGATGCCGGGCGCGCCCATGTGGGCGATGAAGCCGACCGCGTAGTCGGACAGCTTGTCGTCGCCCCAGTTGGCGATCGTCGGCTTGACGAACGCCTGGTTGGCGTAGGCCGCCGCGGTCTCGTATTTGGCGCCGCGCACCACGATGCCGGCGTCGGTCTCCTTGACGACATGCAGCAGCATGTCGGGATCCTGGTCCTGCGGCCGCTTCGAGCGGTCGCCCTTGGGATCGGTGTTGGCCGAGACGTGGAACACGTCCCGCCGGTGCGCCTGCTCGATGTGGCGCGCGATGTTGGCGCTGAACTGCGGGTCGATCTCGTTGAGCACGTCGCGGCCGTCGTAGAGCGACCACATCTCGCCGACCGTCTCGTCGCCGACGCGGATCACCACGCCGCCGATGTCGGTCAGCACCGTGTCGACCCAGGTGCGCTTCTCGTGCCAGTCCTGCTGCGTCGTCGGCGGCTTGGTGGCGCGCGAGCACGTCTCGTCGGCGCCCGCGTCGTAGGTCATGATCGCGCGATAGCGGGCCTCGTGCGCCATGTCGTACATGCGCGCGCGCACGTCGACGATCGGCTGGAAGGCCGGGTGGCGCGTGACGTCGCGCACCCGCTCGCCGTCGATCCAGATCTCGCGGCCGTCGCGGATGGACTGGCGGTAGTCGTCTCCGGTTCGCAGCATCGGGCGTTCCCGTCAGAGCGTTCGGCCGCACTGTGCGCCGCGGCGCTGCTTTAGGAAACTAACGTTTATTGAGCGATTGGATAGATCTAACCTATGCAAGCGGCAACCGGATCAAGATGAGGCGTGGCCAACCCATCACCGTCATGCCCGCGAAAGCGGGCATCCAGGGTCGGGAGCCCGGCACTGCGCCCGTGACTCCTGGATCCCCGCGTGCGCGGGGATGACGAACTAGAAGCGAAAGCGCGGCAGCCGGAGGGGACCCGTGGTCGACTACACCCTGAAGCAGCTCGGCTATTTCATTGCCGCCGCCGAGCACCAGAGCGTGACCGGCGCGGCGCGCGCCCTCAACCTGTCCCAACCGTCGGTGTCGGCCGCGATCGCGCATCTCGAGCGCGTGCTGGGCGCCCAGCTGTTCGTGCGCCACCACGCCCAGGGCCTGTCGCTCACCGCCGCCGGCCGGCGCCTGCTGGCCGAGGGGCGCAACCTGCTGGCGCACGCGGGCGACCTCATGACCCAGCCGGGGTCGGACGCCGAACCGGTGCGCGGCGAGCTCGATCTCGGCTGCTTCCTGACCTTCTCGCCGTTCTACGTGCCCGGCCTGTTGTGGGCCTTCCGGGCGCGCTATCCGGCGGTCGCGGTGAGGCTGCACGAGGGCGACGCCGAG
>DATJNS010000546.1:0-11500 GCA_035507915.1 Candidatus Sulfotelmatobacter sp. | reverse complement strand
TTCGCCGGCGACTTCCTCGGCATGGTGCCGGAGGACGTCTATCTGTCGGGCGCGGTGGCGATCGGCCCGGTCACGGTCAGCCGCTTCCCGCGCAAGCAGGTCGAGCAGCTGGTCGCGGTGTCGCCGCTGGTCGCGCGCCTCCTGCTGCGGCGCGCCTGCAGCGAGCTGATCGCCGCGCAGGACCAGATGCTGCTGCTCGGGCGCAAGAGCGCGACCGAGAAGGTCGCCTCGTTCCTGGTCATGATCGCGCGGCGCGGGCGCGGCGACGTGCTCGACCTGCCGGTCACGCGCGCCGACATGGCGGACTATCTCGGGCTGACCATCGAGACGGTCAGCCGCACCCTGACCTCGCTGCGCGAGGACGGCGTGATCGGCGTCAAGCGCGCGCACATCAGCATCGTCCGGCGCGCCGCGCTCGAGGATCTCGCGGACGCCGCCTGAGCCATCACTTCAGATCGAGGAGACCCGACATGCGTGAGTTGATCGTCAGACATGATCCCCAGCTCGACCGCCTCAACCGCTCGATCGCCGCCCTCGAGGGCCGCTCGGTGTGCGAGCAGGCGCGCAAGCAATCGCTGCTTCAGGCGCTCTACGCCGAGCGCGAGGAGCTCAAGCGTTACCATCGCGGCGGCCGGCGCGGCGCCTGACACCTGCGGATCGCTCGCGTTGGATTGATCGACAGTGGCATCAAGCGAATGCCGATGGAGCCGGTAATGACGAACAATGACAAGTTGAAGGCGGACGTGCTCGAGGAGCTCGCCTGGGATCCGACGGTCGACGCCACCCACGTTGGCGTCAGCGTCAACAAGGGGATCGTCACCCTGATGGGCCACGTCGGCACGTTCCCCCAGAAATATGCCGCCGAGCTCGCCGTACGACGCGTGCGCGGCGTGCGCGCAATCGCGCAAGAGATCGAGGTCCACCTGCCTGAGCACAAGAAGCACGCCGACGACGAGATCGCCGAGCGCGCGCTCAAGATCCTGGCATGGGATGCCGAGGTGCCGTCCGATCGCGTCCAGGTCAAGGTCGAGCGGGGCTACGTCACGCTGACCGGCGAGGTCGATTGGAATCACGAGAAGATCGAGATCGAGCGGTTGATCCGCAAGCTGTCCGGCGTCACCGGCCTCCGCAACGCAATCGTGGTCAAGCCCCGGGTGAGCCCGTCCGACGTGCGTCAACGCATCCGCCAGGCGCTCGAGCGCGACGCCGCCGTCGAGGCGTCGGCGATCTCGGTCGCGACCGTCGGCAGCAAGGTGGTGCTGACCGGCATCGCGCATGGCTACGCCGAGCGCGACGCCATCGAGCGTGCCGCCTGGTCGGCGCCGGGCGTCACCGGCGTCGAGGACCACATCACCGTCAAGTAGTAGCCGCGCGCGGCGCGTCACTATACTCTCGGCCCCGTTGCGGCCGCGTGGAGCGCCATCGTGACCTTCGGGCGAGAGCGCAATGAGGCGGCGCCGAGCGGGCGGGTGGTCGCCGTTCACGGCTCCGTGCTCGACATCCAATTCCCGGCCGGCGCGCTGCCGGCGATCTCGGAGGCGGTCGCGCTCGACTGGGATCGTGGCGCGCCCCTGATCGCAGAGGTACAGCAGCACCTCGATCGCATGACCGCGCGCGCGGTCGCCCTGCAGAGTACCGCCGGCCTTCGGCGCGGCACCGACGCGCGGCCGCTCGGCGCGCCGATCCGGGTTCCGGTCGGCGACGCCGTGCTCGGCCGCCTGCTCAACGTCCTGGGCGAGCCGACCGACCGCGGCCCCGCATTGCCGGCCGCGATCGAGCGCCGGCCGATCCATGGCGCGACGCTCGCGCTCGAGGGACGCAGCGGCGCCCGCGACATTTTTCATACCGGCATCAAGGTGATCGACCTGCTGGCGCCGCTGGTGGTGGGCGGCAAGGCGGCGATGTTCGGCGGCGCCGGCGTCGGCAAGACGGTGCTGATCATGGAGCTGATCCGCACCACGGTCGAACGGCACGCCGGCATCTCGGTGTTTGCCGGTATCGGCGAGCGCTCGCGCGAGGGTCACGAGCTGCTGCTCGAGCTCGGTCAATCCGGCGTGCTCGCGCGCACCGCGCTCGTGTTCGGCCAGATGAACGAGCCGCCCGGGGCGCGCTGGCGCGCCGGGCTGACCGCGCTGACCATCGCCGAGCATTTTCGCGACGCCGCGCACGAGAACGTGTTGCTGCTGATCGACAACGTCTATCGCCTGGTGCAGGCCGGGGCCGAGGTGTCCGGGCTGCTCGGCCGCCTGCCGTCGCGGGTCGGCTACCAGCCGACCTTGGCCAGCGAGATCGCCGAGCTCGAGGAACGCATCGCCTCGGCGGCGGGTGCGGCGATCACCTCGATCCAGGCCGTCTACGTGCCGGCCGATGACCTCACCGATCCTGCGGTGGTCGAGATCTTCAGCCACCTCGACTCCTCGATCGTGCTGTCGCGCGACATGGCGAGCGAAGGCATGTATCCCGCGATCGATCCGCTGGCCTCGAACTCGAGCCTGCTCGACCCGCAGCTGGTCGGCGAGGCCCACTACCGGACCGCGCAGGACGTGCGCAAGACGATCGCCCACTACCGCGAGCTCCAGGAGATCATCGCGCTGCTCGGCATCGAGGAGCTGAGCGCGGCGGATCGCACGGCGGTCAACCGCGCGCGCCGGCTGATGCGCTTCCTCACGCAGCCGTTCGAGGTCACGGTGGCGTTCACCGGCAAACACGGACGCACGGTCGAGCTGGCCGCGACGCTCGCCGGCTGCCGGGCGATTCTCGACGGCGAGGCCGACGCGTGGGCCGAAAGCTCGCTCTACATGGTCGGCGACCTCGACGAGGCGCGCCGCAAGGAAACCGGCGCGACGGGGGCCCCATGAGGCTGTCGATCGCCACGCCCTTCGAGGTGGTCCTCGACACGGACGACGTCGCCCATCTGCGCGCCGAGGATGCGACCGGCGCATTCGGCATCCTGCCCGGTCATGCCGCGTTCGTCACGGCGCTTGCCGTATCGGTGGCGAGCTGGCGCGACCGCGCGGGCGCCGAGCATCACGTGGCGTTGCGCGGCGGCCTGCTGCGGGTCAGCGACGATCGCATCGACATCGCGAGCCCCGAGGCGCTCGCGGGCGACGATCTGCATCGCCTCGAGACCGAGGTGTTGGTGACGTTCCGCCGCCAGCTCGCCGAGGAGCAGGCCGCGCGCACCGATGCCGAGCGTCTGTATCTCGCGGCGATCCGCGAGATCTACCGGTTCCTCCGGCCGACCCACGGCGACGGCATGCCGCGTCGCGCGCCTGCGGTCGAGCTGCCCGACCTCGCGTCATGAGCGAGCGCCCCGAGCACCCGGACGCCCTCGATCAAGCGGTCGGCACGCGCCGTCGGCGGCGTGCGCGCTGGCGCGAGGAGGGCGAGCGCTCGGTCGGCCAGAATCTCGCAATGATCGGCGCGCTCGGCTGGACCATCGTGGTGCCGACGCTCGCCGGCATCTTCGTCGGACGGTGGCTCGATGAGCGCCTGGACTCCGGCATCTTCTGGACGCTCAGCCTCTTGTTCGGCGGTCTGGTCTGCGGCTGCGCGCTCGCTTGGCGGCGGATGGAGCGCGAATGATCGCGGACGCGTCGTTGCCCTGGCTCGTGCTCGCCGCCGCCGCGCTGCTCGGCGGCGTCGCGTTCGGGCTGCTCTATTTCGCGGCATTGCGCCGCGCCGTCGATGCCTACGTCGTGCACCGCGGCTGGGGCGGGCCGCTGCTCTTGACCGCGCTGCGGCTGGTCGGCGCGGCAGTGGCGTTCGGGCTGGCGGCCCGACTGGGCGCCGTCGTGCTGCTCGTCGCCTTTCTCGGATTCCTCGCCGCGCGTGCCGTCGCGCTGCGCAACGCGCGGCGGGCCGCATGACCGACGCCTCGCCGCTGGCCAGCAAAGTGCTGTTCACGCTCGGGCCCGTGCCGGTGACCGAGCCGGTCGTCGCGACCTGGGCCATCATGGCCGCGCTCGGTGCGGGTTGCTGGCTGGCCGCGCGCCGCGTCGCGGTCCGGCCCAGCCCGCTGCAGGCGGCGCTCGAGGTCGTGGTGACCGCGATCCTCGGGCAGATCCGCGACGTCATGCGCACGGACGCGCGGCCGTTCCTGCCGCTGCTCGGCACGCTCTTCATTTTCCTGGTGGCGGCGAACCTGTCCGGCGTGCTGCCGGGCGTCGCCGCGCCCACGAGCAAGCTCGAGACCCCGGCGGCGCTCGCGCTCATCGTCTTCGCGTCCGTGCATTTCTTCGGCGTGCGCGCCCAGGGGCTGCTCGGCTACCTGGCGAGCTTCGCGCGACCCCGGCTCGTCATGCTGCCCCTCAAGCTGATCTCGGAGGTCACCCGCACCTTCTCCCTCATGGTGCGGCTGTTCGGCAACGTGATGAGCGGCGAGTTCGTGATCGGCCTGGTGGTGGCGCTCGCCGGCCTGTTCGTGCCGATCCCGTTCATGATCCTCGAGATCCTGATCGGCCTCATCCAGGCCTACATCTTCACGATCCTCGCCGCGGTCTTCATCGCGGCGGCGGTCGGCGAGGTCGAAAGCAAATGAAGGAGGTTCCATGGACTTGAAGCTCGTCAGCATCATCGCCGCCGCGATCGCGGTCTCGGTCGGCTCGATCGGTCCGGCCCTGGCCGAGGGTCGCTCGGTCGCCGCGGCGATGGATGCGATCGCCCGGCAGCCCGAGGCCGCCGGCACCATCTCGCGGACATTGTTCGTCGGCTTGGCGATGATCGAAACCATGGCGATCTACTGCCTGGTGATCGCGCTGCTGCTGATCTTCGCCAATCCCTACGCGCGGTGACGATGCACTTCGACTGGTGGACGCTGGCGCTCCAGACGGTCAACTTCGCCGTCCTGGTCTGGCTGCTGCATCGCTTCCTCTACCGGCCGGTCCTGCGCGCGATCGACGCGCGGCGCGACGAGATCGCGCAGCAATACGCCGCCGCGGCCGCCGCCGAGGCTCAAGCGCGCGAGAAAGTCGCGGCGGTCGCCGCCGAGCGCCAGGCGATCGCCGGCGAGCGCGAGGCGATGCTCGGCGCCGCGGCGGCCCAGGCGAATGAGGTCGGCGAGACGATCCGCGCCAAGGCCAAGCAGGAGGCCGGCGCGCTGCTCGAGGACGCGCGCCGGACCTTGGCGCAGGAGCGCGACCAGGCGCTGGCCGAGGCGCGCCGCGTCGCGCTCGATCTCGGCGTCGAGGCCGCGCGGCGCGTGCTGGCCGAGATGCCGGAGGTCGGATCGGCCGACGCGGGCATCGAGCCGATCGAGCGCCATCTGGCGTCGCTGCCGAAGCCCGAGATGGACGCGCTGCTGCGCCAGGCCGGCAACGGCAGCGGCGTGCGCGTCGTGACCGCGACGGCGCTTCCGACCGCATCGGCCGACGTTTGGCGCACCCGGCTGCAGCGCACCCTCGGTGCCGCGGTCGACGTCGGGTTCGCCGTCGATCCGGCGCTGATCAGCGGCGCCGAGCTGCATTTTCCGAGCGCCGTGCTGCGCTTCTCGGGTCGTAGCGCGCTCGCCGCGCTGCGCGAGGAGATCGAGAGCCATGACCGCGCTGGTTGACGATCTGCGCGCATGGCGCGAGCGCAGCCGCGACCGCATCGCCGGCGCGATCCTGGCGCCGCGCCTCGAGCAGGTCGGGCGCGTCGTGCAGACCGGCGACGGCGTGGCTCAGGTGGCCGGGCTGCCCGACGCGCGGCTCGACGAGCTCCTCGTGTTCGAGAGCGGCGTGCGCGGCCTCGCGGTCGATCTGGGCGAGGACCTGATCGGCTGCGTGCTGCTCGGCGACGGCCGCGACGTCGCGGCCGGCACCATCGTGCACGGCACCGGGGAGGTTGCGCGCGTACCGGTCGGCGACGTCCTGCTCGGCCGCGTCGTCGATGCGCTGGGCGTGCCGATCGACGGCGGCGCGCCGCTGCCGGCCGACATCGCGTTGGAGCCCGTCGAGCAGCCGGCGCCTGCGATCGTCGACCGCGCGCTGGTCAACCGTCCCTTGGCGACCGGCCTGCTCGCGGTCGACGCGATGATCCCGCTGGGCCGCGGCCAGCGCGAGCTGATCATCGGCGACCGCGGCATCGGCAAGACCGCGATCGCCATCGACGCCATCATCAACCAGCGCTCGACCGACGTGATCTGCGTCTACGCCGCGATCGGCCAGCGCGCCAGCTCGATCGCCCAGTCCATCGAGGCGGTCCGGCGCCACGGCGCGCCGGAGCGCTGCGTGTTCGTGATCGGCGCGGCCGATGCCGCGCCCGGGCTGCAGTGGCTGACGCCCTATGCCGCCTGCACGATGGCCGAGCACTATATGGCCGCCGGACGCGACGTCCTGCTGGTGATCGACGACCTGACCAAGCACGCCGCGGTCTACCGCGAGGTCTCGCTGCTGCTGCGCCGGCCGCCCGGGCGCGAGGCCTATCCGGGCGACATCTTCTACATTCACTCCCGGCTGCTCGAGCGCTCGGCGAAGCTGTCGCCGGAGCGCGGCGGCGGCTCGCTGACCGCCTTGCCGATCGCCGAGATCCAGATGGGCAACATCAGCGCCTACATCCCGACCAACCTGATCTCGATCACCGACGGCCAGATCTACCTCGAGCCGCGCCTGTTCAACGAAGATCAGAAGCCGGCGATCGACGTCGGGCGGAGCGTGTCGCGCGTCGGCGGCAAGACTCAGGCGCCGGTCTTGAAGGCGTTGTCCGAGAGCCTGCGCCTCGACTACGCCCAGTTCCTCGAGCTCGAGGTGTTCACCCGCTTCGGCACGATGGTGGACGAGCGCACCCGCAAGACCATCGAGCACGGCCGCCGTATTCGTGCAGTGCTCGCCCAGCGTCAGTTCGCGCCGCTCGCTTTGGGCGCCCAGGTGGCGCTGCTCGTGGCGCTCGTCGAAGGGGTGCTGGACGCGGTGCCGCTCGCGCGCATCGACGCCTTCCGGACGGCGCTCGATCCCTGGTTGGCCGATCGTTGCCCCGAGGCCCTCGCACTCGACGATCGCGCCGAGGAGCTCTCGGCGGAGCTGCGCGCGCGCCTGAAGAGCGCGCTCGCCGGCCTCGCCGGCTCGATCGTCGAGCCGCGCAACGGCGACCCGGCGGTTGCAGCGTCATGAACCGCGGCGACGAGCTGCAGGTTCACGTCGCGAGCATGGGCGAGCTGCGCAACATCGTCGGCGCGATGCGCTCGCTCGCCGGCATGCGCATCCAGGAGGCGCATCGCGCATTGCCGGGCGTCCGGCGCTACGCGGCGTCGACGGTCGACGCGATCGCCGCGGCCCTGCTCCTGATGCCGGAGCCCGACCGCACGCCGCCCGCCGCGCCCGGCGCCGGCGCCCTCGTGCTGTGCGCCGGCGAGCACGGTTTCGTCGGCGGGTTCAACGAGCGCCTGGTCGAGGCCGCGCGCGCCGCGCTCGGTCCGGCCGACGAGCTGTTCGTGCTGGGCAGCCGCGGCGCGGCGATCGCCGCGGAGCGCGGCCTGAAGGCGACGTGGATCGGTCCGATGGCGACGCGTCCCGCGACGACGCCGGAGACGGTCCGCCGGCTGTCGAGCGAGCTCTATCGCCACATCGCGCGCGGCCGGATCGTCCGCATCGAGGTGCTGTACGCCAGATATCGCCAGGGCACCCCAGGGACCGTCGAGCGCCATCGTCTGCTGCCGCTCGATCCGACGGCGGTCGAAGCCGCCGAGGACGGCCTGCCGCCCCTGCACAACCTGCCGCCGCGGCTGCTCCTCGAGAAGCTGATGGCCGAGTATGTGTTCGCCCGGCTCACCGAGGCGGCGGTCGAGTCGATCGCGAGCGAGAACGCCGCGCGCTTCTCGGCCATGGAGGCGGCGCACGAGAACGTTTCCAAGAAGCTCGATCAGCTGCGTCAAATGGCGCGCGAGGCGCGCCAGACCGAGGTGACCACCGAGCTGCTCGACCTCATCACGGGTACGGGAGCGTTGGCGCCCGAGCGCCTCGGACGCCGCGCGCCTTAGCCGGCCGTGCCTTACTGCGGCGGCGTCGAGCCGCCGCCGTGGTCGCCCTGATGCTGGATGGGGGCGTAGTTGCCGCTCGGCGAGGGCGCGCCGGCGGTATCGTAGCCGGACGGCTGCCCTGCGCGCGGCGCCCCGTTCTCGGCATAGGCCGGATCATTGGGGCTGACGGTCGGCAGCGAGCCCATCGTGCCGGTCTGCGAGCCGATCGAGCCGGCGGTCGGCTGACCGGGCGCCAGGCCCGGCGACGGGGATGACGATACCGTGCAGGCGGGCAGGGCCAGGACGAGCAGGGCACCTGCCATCAGGGTCATTCTCATGATACCTCTCCCGAGGATCGAAGCAGCGCCGCGAAGACGGCGGTTGCATCACCTGTATGACGACTAGCTGGCGCCGGCCGTGACGAGGGTCAAGTCGACGCCCGGTGGCAGGCTTGGCGCACCTCTTGCCGGGTTGACCAAGATCAAGGCGGCCGCCGCGCCAATGGGAATCCTAGGCATATGGAGCATTTTCAGGCCCCTCGGCACGTCGTCTATCGGGTGCTCGAAAGCCGGACCGCGAGCGGACCGTGGCACCGGGCGGTCCACACCGGCCTGGTGCTGCTGATCATCGTCAACGCGGTCGCGGTGCTGTTCGACGACGCCGGCAGCAGCGGTCCCGAGTGGATTCCCTGGCTGGTCGGGTTCGAGCGCGCGTCGGTCGCGCTGTTCACCCTCGAGTATCTGTGCCGCCTGTGGGTCGCTGTCGAGGGCGACGAGGTCCACGGCATGTCGCCGTTGCGGGCGCGGCTGCACTACATGTTTTCGGCAGCGGGCGTGATCGATCTCGCGGCCATCCTGCCGTTCTATCTCGGATTCATGGGCGCCGTCGATCTGCGCTATCTGCGGCTGCTCCGGCTGTTCTGGCTCCTCAAGCTGTCGCGCTTCTCGCCGGCGCTGCAGTCGCTGGCGGCGGCGTTCTACCAGGAGCGCCGATCGTTCCTGGGCGCGCTCCTGATCGTCATTGTCCTCCTGCTGACCTCGGCGACGGTCGAGCACCTGCTCGAGCGCACGGCGCAGCCGGAGGCCTTCGGCACCATCGTCGACTCGATGTGGTGGGCAATCGTCACGCTGACGACGGTCGGCTACGGCGACGTCGTGCCCCATACCCCGCTGGGCAAGGTGTTCGGCGGCATGTGCGCGCTGGCCGGCCTGTGCTTGTTCGCGCTGCCGGCCGGCATCATGGCGAGCTCGTTCGTCGAGCAGATCAAGCGGCGCGATTTCGTGGTCAACGCCAAGCTGGTCTCCCAGGTGCCACTGTTCGCCGGCGTCGGGGTGATGCACATGGTCGAGATCGCCACCATGCTCAAGCCGCGCGCCGTGCCGCCGCTCTACACGGTCGTGCGCAAGGGCGATCCGGCCGACTGCATGTACTTCGTGCTGTCGGGCGAGCTCGAGGTCCAGGTCACGCCGACCCCGGTGCATCTGCACAGCGGCGATTTCTTCGGCGAGATGGGCCTGCTCGATCACGCGCCGCGCACCGCGACCATTACGGCGGTCACCGACTCCCAGCTCCTGATGCTCGAGGAGGAGGACTTCCACAAGCTGATGCGCGCCTACCCCGAGATGCGCGCCGCGATCGAGGCTGCGGCAAGAGCGCGCCGGGCGCCGGCGCCACCGGCCCGCACGCCGGCTCCCGTCGGTTAGGCGGTCAGGCGACGCGCGCTATATGCTGCCGGCGCTCCGCAACGAGACCGGCCGGCGATGATCGACGAGGACGGGTTGGACGCGCGGCTCGATGCCGCCATCGCGGCGGCGCGCGAAGCGGGCGCGCTCGCGGCCGCCATGAGGGCCGGGCCCGAGGCCGCGCTCGCCGTCACGGAGAAGGGCGTGCTGGATCTGTGCACCGAGGCCGATCGCGCGGTCGAGCGGCTGCTGCGCACCAAGCTCGCCGACCATTTCGGCGACGCCATGCTGGGCGAGGAATACGGGCTGGGCGGCACCGCGGGCGCGTCCGGCCAGCTCACCGGCGAGCGGCTGTGGGTCGTCGACCCGATCGACGGCACCTTCAACTTCGTCCACGGCCTGCCGCAATGGGCGGTGTCGATCGGCTTCCTCGACGCCGGCGTGCCGACGTTGGGCGTCGTCTATCACGTGACGGCCGACGAGCTGTTCGTCGCGCGCCGCGGCGCCGGCGCGACCGTGAACGGCGCGCCGATCCAGGTCAGCGGCATGCGCCACGCCGATCGTCCGCTGATCGAGCTCGGCTGGTCGCGCCGACGATCGATCACGCCCTACCTCGAGCTGATCGCCAAGCTGATCGGCGAGGACTGCGAGTTCCGCCGCCTCGGATCGGCGGCGCTCGGTCTGGCGCAGGTGGCCGCCGGCCGCACCGACGCGTATGTCGAGTTCCACATCAACGCGTGGGACATCGCCGCAGGCCTGGTGCTGGTGCGCGAGGCAGGCGGCTGGACCAGCGACTTCCTCGCCGGCGACGGGCTGACGCGCGGCAATCCGATTCTCGCCTGCACGCCGGGGCTGCAGGCACGGCTGAGCGCGCTGACCGGCATCGCGTAAGCGTCCGGCTGTCTCCGGCTGTCACCGGCTGTCCGGCTGTCCGCGGGCGCCAGCTTGATGTAATACCGCCTTACATGAGCTGGTCGAACAACCGAAGCGGCCGGCGCGGCTACCACCACGGCAATCTGCGCGAAGCGCTGATCCAGGGCGTGCTCGATCTGATCGCCGAGAAGGGCCCGGCCGGGGTCACGATCGCCGACGCGGCGCGCGCCGCCGGGGTCAGCTCGGCGGCGCCCTACCGGCATTTCCGCGATCGCGAGGCGCTGCTGGCCGAGGTCGCGCGGCGCGGCTTCGAGCAGTTCGAGGCGCAACTCGCCGGCGCCTGGAATCGCGGCGAGCCCGATCCGATCAGCGCGCTCGGGCGCATGGGCGCCGCCTATCTCGGCTTCGCGCGGGCCGAGCCCGCCTATTACGCCGCCATGTTCGAGGCCGGCGTGCCGGGCGACGTCGATCCGGCGCTGCGACAGGCGGGCGACCGCGCCTTCGGGGTGGTGCGCGAGGCGGCCGAGCGGGTCGTGGCGCTGGTGCCGCCGGCCCAGCGGCCGCCAGCCCTGATGGTGGCGCTGCACGTCTGGGCGCTCACCCACGGCATCGCGTCCTTGTTCGGCCGCGCCGATGCCGCGCGACGTCCGCTGCCGATGTCGCCCGAGGATCTGCTCGAGGCGGCAGTGCTCGTCTATCTGCGCGGCTTCGGGTTGGCGGGTGGCCCGCCGCCGGGTGACGCGCCGCCGCGCGCGGGTCCGCGGGGGCCGGTGCCGAATTCGCGCTGAGTCGGCTTGACAAAACGCCGCGTCGGGCGCACCTATGTGAATGTTACTTACATTAACATGGGCAGGCGGCGATGGGCGTTGCAGCAGCCTTGGACGACATCCCCAAACCGGTCTGGATCCTCGGAATGGTGCTCGGCTTCGTGTGGTGCTGGCCCGCGGGTCTGGCGGTCCTCGCTTACTTGTTATGGAGCGGACGAATGGGACATTGGCGATACGCACGGGGC
>DATJNS010000545.1:0-5483 GCA_035507915.1 Candidatus Sulfotelmatobacter sp. | reverse complement strand
CGCTGCCGAGTCGCCGCCGAACGGCCGCGCACGGCGACGCCGGCGGCGCTTGCGGCCGGGCCGCGCCGGTGCGCCGCTCGACGCGCCGCCTGGCGCGTCCGGCCCTCCGGGCGCGCCCGTCACATCGGCCGGGGCACCGCCGGGCAGGCTCAGCCGGGGGCGTCCGCTCTCGCCCTCGCCGCCGACATCCGGCACGGCCGTCGCGGAGTCGGTCGGCGCTGCGGCCGAACCGATCGCCGCGCCGGGCGGGCGCGGACCGCGCCGGCGACGGCGCCGGCGGCGGCGCAGGGCACCCTCGGGGCGCGCGGCAACGTCGGCCGCCGATCCGCCGCTCGGCGTTTCCGGCGCAGCGGGGCGCTCGGTCGGCGGCGCGGGCGATCCCTCGGTGACGGGCGGGGTGGTGTCGTCGGGCTGGGTCATCTCGGGTGCGACCGTAGCACGCGGCGCCGTCCGGTCGAGCCCCCTCGCGGCACGATCCGGGTTCCCGCCGCGGCGCGCTCGCCGCCCCGTCGCGCGCTTTGGCCCGACTGGAAAACCGGGCAGCCGCACCCCACTGTCACGGGGTGCCGCGGCACGGTGATTTTCCAAGCCGCGCAGGAACGAAATCCCTGATCCGGCCGTACGTCGAATGACGGAGTCGGTTCCGCAGAGACGTAAGCTGATTTTAAGCTAAACTGTTTAGTAACCTTGCCCTAGCCCAAGGCCACCGGGACACTCAACCCCGGGGCTGAACGGCGCTACCCGGGAGGTCGCTTCCATGGCGGAAGGCCGACGCGTCTCACTCACGACGGTAAACAGTGGCGCCGAACTGCAGCGTTTCCAGATCACCTTCGACGACGGCTCGACGACCCACGAGTGGATCCCGTCGCGCGAGGTCGCGCGCACTGCGGAGGCGCCGCTCCTGCTCGCCGGCGAACGCGAGCGCACCGCCGCGGCGCGCGACGGCCGACGGCCGCGCTTCGCCATCAAGGCCGAGCGCATCCGAGAGATCCTTGGCGGCTAGCGCGTCGATGGCGCGCGTGGCGATCCGATGAGCGGCGCGGCGGCGGCCGGCGACAGCGACGCCCGCGCGCAGCGCGCGCGGCTGCTCGCGTTCGCGTTCGCGCGCGCCGACCTGCTGATCGAGCTCGACAAGGCGGCGACCATCACGTACGCGACCGGCTCGGCGCGCTGGGCGGTCGACCGCGCGACCGAACAGCTGGTCGGCGTGAAGTTCCCGAGCCTGGCGGCGCCCGAATCGATCGGCGTGCTGCGCGACCTGCAGAAGGCGTTCAGCGCCGGGCAGCGTTTCGCGCCGCAGACCATGCTCTTCAAGCACGGCACCACGCCGGTCGCCGTGTCGCTCGCGGGCTGCCCGATGCCCGAGATGCCCGACCGCTACTTCATCACCATCGCGCATCCCTACAAGCGCACGTCCGACCTGCATTCGGGCGCGGTGGCGCGCAACGACGAGAGCGGGCTGCTCACCCGCGAGAGCTTCGAGAAGCACGCCAAGGATCGCCTCGAGCAGGCCCGCGCGAGCGGCGAAGAGCTCGAGATGACGATGCTCGATCTCTCGAAGCTCGACGACCTCAAGGGCCGCATGAGCGAGGAAGGCGCCGACACCTTCATGCGCGGCGTCGGCCTGATCCTGAAGAACCAGTCGGCCGGCGGCGACGCGGCGGCCCAGCTCGACGACACCAAGTTCAGCGTGCTGCACACGCGCGACGTCGCGCGCGAGGACATCGAGAACGAGATCTCCTCGTTCGCCAAGCGCATGGATCCGAGCGGTGCCGGCATGCCGGTGCTGGCGCGCACCCTCGATCTCGACGCCGCGCTGCTCGAGGGCGAGGACGCCGGACGCGCGCTGGTGTTCGCGATCAACAAGTTCGCCTCCGCCGAGCCCGGCGAGTTCTCGATCACCAAGCTGTCCGAGGGCCTGCGCGAGCTCGTCAAGGACACGGTCCAGCGCGTCACCGACTTCCGCGAGACGCTGCAATCGCGCGGCTTCACGTTGCACTTCCAGCCGATCGTCGACCTGCGCACGCGCGAGGTCCAGCATCAGGAGGCGCTGACCCGGCTGCCCGACGGCCGCTCGCCGTTCGCCATGGTGACGTTCGCCGAGGAGATCGGCCTGGTCACCGAGCTCGACCATGCGGTGTGCCGCCAGGCGCTCGATCTCCTGAAGCAGGATTCGACCCTGGTCGACATCGCGATCAACATCTCGGGCCGCTCGCTGCAGAGCGAGCTGTTCTGCGCGGCGCTGTTCGAGCTGCTCGGCCGCTATCCCAACGTGCGCCAGCGGGTCAAGATCGAGATCACCGAATCGAGCCGCATCGAGCGGCTGTCGGCGGTCGGCGACGTCGTGCGCAAGCTGCAGACCCAGCATCACAAGGTGTGCCTGGACGATTTCGGCTCGGGCTCGGCGACCCTCAACTACCTGCGCGAGCTGCCGGTCGACATCGTCAAGATCGACGGCATGTTCGTGAAGGATCTCGCGAACAACCGGCGCGACCAGGCCATGGTGCGCTCGATCGGCTCGATGTGCCGCGAGCTCGACATGCAGACGGTCGCCGAGTTCGTCGAGGACGAGAAGCAGGTCGTCCTGCTCAACGAATGCAAGATCCAGAAGGGCCAGGGCTACCTGTTCGGCAAGCCGCGCGCCGCCCCCTACGCGGTCAAGGGCACCACCGGCCCGATCAAGCCGGGCAGCCGCACCGGCCAATGGGTCGAGTGGCGCTGAGGTCGGCTCCACCGCGCTGAGCCGTCATCCTCGGGCTTGTCCCGAGGATCCACGCCTTCCTCCCGTCACGCCATGCCAAAGGCGTGGATGCTCGGCACGAGGCCGAGCATGACGGTCTTGGCATGTGTTTGCGCCGTGCCCGCCGCTCGGCGTCTTCGGGCCTTCACGAACCTCACTGCCGCCCTACGCCACGGCGCGTTCGTTGTGCGCCCGCAGCAGCGCCTCGGCGGCGGCGACCAGCACGGCGAGCGCGATGCCTTCGGCGGCGCGCGCGACCTCGCCGACCGGCGGGAAGGACGGCGCCAGCCGGATGTTGGCGTCGCCCGGATCCTCGCCGTAGGGGAAGGTGCGACCCGCCGGCACCACCGCGATGCCGGCCTCGGCCGCCAGCGCCACCACGCGCTTGGCCGAGCCCGTCGCGACGTCGAGGCTGACGAAATAGCCGCCCGCCGGCTTGGTCCAGCGCGCCACCCCGGCGTCGCCGAGCAGCCGCGCGAACGTCTCGTCGACGGCGCGGAACTTGGGCGCCAGCAGGCGCCGGTGACGCTCCATCAGCGCCTCGATCCCGGCGTGGTCCTGCAGCAGCCGGACGTGGCGCAGCTGGTTGAGCTTGTCGGGGCCGATGGTGCGGCGCGCCAGGTGACGCGTGAACCACGCGAGGTTGGCCGGCGACGCCGCCAGCAGCGAAAGCCCGGCGCCGGCGAAGGTGATCTTCGAGGTCGAGGCGAACATCAACGCGCGCTCCGGCGCGTCGTGGCGGCCGCACACGTCGAGCAGGTTGGCGACCTTGTGGCGCGTCTCGGTCAGATGGTGGACCGCGTAGGCGTTGTCCCACAGGACGCGGAAGTCGGCCGCGGCGGTCGGCATCGCGGCCAGGCGCTCGACCGTCTCGTCCGCGTAGGTCTCGCCGGTCGGGTTGCTGTATTGCGGCACGCACCAGATCGCCTTGATGCTCGGGTCCGCCGCGACCAGCCGCTCGACCGCGTCCATGTCGGGACCCGCGCCGGTCAGCGCGACCGGGATCATGCGGATGCCGAGGCCCTCGCAGATCGCGAAGTGGCGATCGTAGCCGGGCGCCGGGCACAGGAACGCGATCGGCTCGGCGCGCCACGGCCGGTCGCCGCCCGGGTTGGCGGCGGTCGGCACGCCGTGCAGCAGCGCGAACACGATCGCGTCGTGCATCAAGGCGAGGCTCGAGTTGTCGCCGACCAAGAGCTGCGCGGGCGGCACGCCCAGCATCGGCGCAAACAGCGCGCGCGCCTCGGGCAGCCCGGCGGGATCGCCGAAATAGTTGCGGCAGTCGGCGCCGTCGGCGGCGCGGTGGTTGCCCCAGCCGGGCAGCTCGAGCAGCGCGTTCGACAGATCGAGCTGCTCTTGCGACGGCTTGCCGCGCGTCAGGTCGAAGGCCTGGCCGCGCGCCCGGAAGTCGACGAGGCGCTGGGCAGCGTCGCGCCGGACCGCCTCGAGCGCATCGCGCGTGAGCTCGGCGAGCGGCGTCATTGCAGCAACCCCTCGGCGATCTGCAGCGCGTTGAGCGCGGCGCCCTTGAGCAGCTGGTCGCCGACGACGAACAGCGCGATCGAGCGGCCGGTCGGGTCGCTCGCGTCGGCGCGGATGCGCCCGACCAGCACCTCGTCGCGGCCGGAGGCCTCGACCGGCATCGGGAAGTGGTTGCGCGCCGCGTCGTCGACCAGGCGCACGCCGGGCGCATCGGCGATCAGCGCGCGCGCCGCGTCCGGCGTGATCGGCGCCGCGCATTCGACGGTCAGCGCGATCGCGTGCGCGCGCATCACCGGCACGCGCACGCAGGTGATCGCCATCGCGAGATCGGGCGCACCGAAGATCTTGCGCGTCTCGTTCACCACCTTGGTCTCCTCGCCGTTGGCGCCGGTCGCCGGATCGATCGGCGTGTTGTGGTTGAACAGGTTGAAGGCGTAGGGATGCGGCAGCACCGACGGCGCGACATCGCGCCCGTCGAGCGCGGCCGCGGTCGCCGCGCGCAGCTCCGCCATCGCCGCCGCGCCGGCGCCCGAGGCCGACTGGTAGGTGCTCGCGATCACGCGGCGGATCGGGTTGGCGCGATGGATCGGCCACAGCGCCATGCCCGCGATGATCGCGACGCAGTTCGGGTTGGCGATGATGCCCTTGTGCCGGCCGATCGCCGCGCGGTTGATCTCGGGCACGACCAGCGGCACGCCCGGGTCCATGCGGAAGGCCGAGGAGTTGTCGACCACGATCGCGCCCGCCGCGACCGCGCGCGGCGCCCACGCCTGCGCGGTCGCGCTGCCCGCCGAGAACAAGGCGATGTCGATGCCGTCGAAGCTGCGCGGCCCGAGCGCCTCGACCGGGAACCCGACGCCGGCGAACGGCAGGCGCTTGCCGGCCGAGCGCGGCGAGGCGATCAGGCGCAGGCCCGACAGCGGAAAGCGGCGCGTCTCCAGGCAGCGCAGCAGCTCGACGCCGACCGCGCCGGTCGCGCCGACCACGGCAACCGTCGGCGTGGCGAGGCGCACGCTCTTGGTGAAGTCCCTGGCCTTGTGCCGGCCGCGCAAGGTCGGGGCCACGGTGTCGATCACGCCCATCGTCGTCTCCTTCGGTATCGGCCGGCCCAGATCGGCGGTGGAGACGGGGCCCTGAAACGGCGAAGGCCCCGTCCGTCGCCGGCGGGGCCTTCGAGGTGTCTCTGTGTCGCTCTAGCTCAGCACGCAGATTCCCGAGGCGCCCCGTCGGCGGGCGTCTTGTGGCAATTCACGCGCTTTTG
>DATJNS010000544.1:0-9047 GCA_035507915.1 Candidatus Sulfotelmatobacter sp. | reverse complement strand
CCGGTTCCTGTGCATCCGCGGGACAGCATGACGAGAACGCAAATCCTGCGCCACGGCCGACGCGCGGCGCGACGGTTGCCTGGCCCATCCGGGCGCGCGAAGATTGCCCGCCATGATGCCGCGACGCCATTGGCAGGACATGACGACGGCGGAGTTTGCCGGGCTCGATCGCACGCGTGTGATCGCCGTTCTGCCGGTCGCCGCGATCGAGCAGCATGGGCCGCATCTGCCCGTGGCGGTCGACGCCTGCATCGGCCGCGGCATCGTCGAGCGTCTGGTCGCGCGGCTGCCGGTCGACCTGCCGGTCACCATCCTGCCGATGATCGCGGTCGGCAAGTCGAACGAGCACCAGGGATTCCCCGGCACGCTCACCCTGTCGACCGAAACGCTGACCCGGGTTTGGACCGAGGTCGGCGAGAGCGTCGCGCGCGCCGGCATCCGCAAGCTCGTGATCCTCAACAGTCATGGCGGTCAGCCGCAAATCATGGACATCGTCGCGCGCGACCTGCGGGTGCGCCACGCGATGTTCGTCGTTGCCGCGAGCTATTGGGGCGTCGGCGGGCCGCAAGGCCTGTTCCCCGACGCCGAGCTGCGCCACGGCATTCACGGCGGCTCCGCCGAGACCTCGATGATGCTCTACCTGCGGCCAGACCTGGTGCGCGACGCCGAACGGCGCAATTTCGTGCCCGCCTCGGTGGCGCTCGAGCGCGACTACCGCCATCTACGCCCGGAGGGCGCCGGCGTCGGATTCGGCTGGCAGACTCAGGACCTCAATCCGATGGGCGCGTGCGGCGACGCGACCGACGCCGACGCCGCGCGCGGCCAGCGCATCATCGAGCAGGTCGCCGACGGCTTGGTCGAGCTGCTGCGCGAAGTCGACCGCTATCCGCTCGACAAACTGAGGCCGGGGCCGCTCGGCTAGATCGCCCGCCACGCGTCACGCGCAGCCGCGCGGTCGCTCGATCCGAGGTGGCCATGAAGGACCCGATCTGGCACGCTTCGCGATCATGATCGGGAGTGAGCCCATGAGCGCACGCTTCGACGCGATCATCATCGGCGCCGGCCAGGCGGGACCGTCGCTCGCCGGCCGATTGACCGGCGCCGGCATGTCGGTCGCGCTGGTCGAGCGCAAGCTGTTCGGCGGGACCTGCGTCAACACCGGCTGCATGCCGACCAAAACGCTGGTCGCCAGCGCCTATGCCGCCCACCTCGCCCGCCGCGGCGCCGAGTACGGTGTCGTGTTCGACGGGCCGCTCCGCATCGACATGCCCCGTGTCCAGGCACGCGCCGATACCGTCGCGCGCACCGCGCGGACCAACGTCGAGACGTGGCTGCGCGGCATGAAGGGCTGCACGGTGCTGCAAGGCGCCGCCCGCTTCGAGGGACCCGACGCCATCCGGGTCGGCGACCAGCGCCTCAGCGCGCCGCGCATCTTCATCAATGTCGGCGGGCGCGCGGTCGTCCCGGATTTCCCCGGCGTCGACAAGGTCGCCTATCTGACCAACACCGCCATGATCGCGCTCGACCGCGTGCCCGAGCACCTGATCGTGATCGGCGGCAGCTATATCGGCCTCGAGTTCGCCCAGATGCATCGGCGGTTCGGCGCCACGGTGACGGTCGTCGAGAAGGGTCCGCGCCTCGTCGGCCGCGAGGATGAGGACGTCTCGACGGCGATCCGCGACATCCTCGAGGCCGAAGGGATCCACGTGCGAACCGCCGCCGAATGCATCCGGTTCGCGCCGCACGCAGCCGGCGTGGCGGTCGGCGTCGACTGCACGGCCGGCGATCCCGAGATCGTCGGCTCGCAAGTGCTGCTCGCGGTCGGCCGCCGACCCAACACCGACGACCTCGGTCTCGACGCGGCCGGCGTCGCGACCGACGCGCGCGGCTACATCCGGGTCGACGACCGTCTCGCCACCTCCGTGCCGGGAATCTGGGCGCTCGGCGACTGCAACGGCCGCGGCGCGTTCACGCACACGGCATACAACGATTTCGAGATCGTCGCCGCCAACCTGCTCGACGGCGAAGATCGCCGGGTCAGCGAGCGCGTGCCCGCCTATGCCCTCTACATCGATCCGCCGCTCGGCCGCGTCGGCATGACGGAGACCGAGGCGCGCGCGTCCGGACGGCCGCTGCTGATCGGGCGCCGCCCGATGACCCGGGTCGGACGCGCGGTCGAGAAGGGCGAAACCCAGGGCTTCATGAAGGTGATCGCCGACGCGGAGACGCGGAAGATCCTGGGGGCGGCCATCCTCGGTACCGGCGGCGACGAGGCGATCCACGGTATCCTCGACACGATGAATGCCGGCGCGCCCTACACGGCGCTCCAGCGCGCCGTGCCGATCCACCCGACCGTGTCGGAGCTCATCCCGACGATGCTCGGCGAGATGCGGCCCGCGGGCTGACCCGACAGCCGCGCCGCAACGTCGGCGAACCTCACCGCTTGCCTGATGCGCGGCTCAGGCAACAAACTGTCGGCGCACAACAGGGCATCGCGCGCTGGCCGCGCACCCGCAGCAGGAGAAGACCCATGGATCTCAAGGGCGCGGTCGCGCTGGTGACCGGCGGCAACGGCGGGCTCGGGCAGCGCATCTGTCATGCGTTGGCGAAGGAGGGCGTGCATATGGCGGTCGTGTGCGCCCAGAGCCGCGATCAGGCCGAAGGCGTCGCGCGCGCGCTGGCATCGAGCCATCAGATCAACGCCGCCGCGTTTGCGTGCGACGTCACCGACGGCGGGGCTGTCGATCGGTTGATCGGCGACGTCATGAAGCGCTTCGGACGTCTCGACATCCTGATCAACGACGCCGCCTACAACAAGGCGATCCCGTTCGCCGATCTCGACAATCTCACGCTCGACGTGTGGGAGAAGATCATGGACGTCAATCTCACGGGACCGATGCGGCTGATCAAGGCGGTGGCGCCGGTCATGAAGGCGCAGGGGCGCGGACGCATCGTCAACATCGCATCGGTGGCGGGACTGACGCCGACCGGTTCCTCGATCGCCTACGCGGTGTCGAAGGCGGGCCTCATCCACCTCACGCGCTGCATGGCGGTCGCGCTGGCACCCGAGACGCTGGTCAACTGCGTGGCGCCGGGGCTGCTGGAGGGCACGCGCGCGACGGCCAATCTGCGGCCGGAGCAGATCGAGCGCTCGGCGTCCGGAGCGCTGCTCAAGAAAGCCGCCGACAAGGACGACTGCGCCGACATGGTGGTCACCATGTGCCGGACCGAGACCATGACCGGCCAGACCATGGTGATCGACGCCGGCCGCGTTTTCCACTGAGCCGCCCCGCAGGTCGGCCCGGCCTCAGGCGGCCGGCGCCGGATGGTGCGTACGCCAGTGCCGCGCGATGTCGATGCGCCGGCACACCCACACGTCGCGATGCTTCATGACGTGGTCCAGGAAGCGCGCCAGCGCGGTCGCGCGCGCCGGATGGCCGGTGATCCGCATGTGCAGGCCGACCGACATCATCTTGGGCCGGGCGCGTCCCTCCTCATAGAGCATGTCGAACGCGTCGCGGCACAGCGAGAAGAACTGATCGGCGTGCGTCATGCCGTTGCGCATGAACTTCGAGTCGTTGTTCGTCATGCTGTAAGGGACGATCAGCTGCGGCGTCCCGCCGACGCGCACCCAATAGGGTAGCTCGTCGTTGTAGGCATCCGAGTCGTAGACGAAGCCGCCCTCCTCGACGAGCAGGCGGCGCGTGTTGACGCTCGGCCCATAGCGGCAATACCAGCCGGCCGGCCGCTCGCCGACGGTCTTGGTGAGCGACTCGACGGCGCGCCGGATGTGCTCGCGCTCGGTCGCCTCGTCGAGCTCGTAATGCTTGATCCAGCGCCAACCGTGACAGCAGACGTCGAACCCGGCCTGGCGGATCGCCGCGGCCGCCGGCGGATGGCGCTCGAGCGCCAGGGCGCAGCCGAAGATCGTCATCGGCAAGTTGCGCTCCTGCATGAGCCGCATGATCCGCCAGAAGCCGACCCGGCTGCCGTACTCGAACATCGACTCTGCCGCGAGATCGCGGCCTTTGACGTCGGACGCCGGCACCTCGGTCAGGCCCGTCTCGCTGTAGCCGTCGTCGTGAACCGAGGGCTCGGAGCCTTCCTCGTAGTTCAGAACGATGTTGAGCGCGAGACGCGCGCCGTTCGGCCATTTCGGATCGGGCGGGCTGGCGCCATAGCCGATCAGGTCGCGCGGATAGGGCGTGGACATGGCAACGTTCCTCGGCTCGGGAGACCGAAGACAACCCTGTCAGGTGCGGCCGTGGCGGCGCAACAGTTGGATGAGCTCGTCGGCGTCCTGCCAGTGCTCGGCACGATCGATGGCCTGCTCGACGCGGGTCGCCCCCTCGGGCGTCAGGACGACCCCGGCCAGCTCGCGGAACTTGTCGCGCAGCTCCGCTTCCTCGAACGGCTGCTCGCAATCGCCGCGATGGCTCTGGCAGGCGTGCGAGGCGCGGCGACCGTCCGTCAACGTCACGGTCACCCGCGCGGGCCGCAGCCGCGGCGCGACGGTGGTCATCGCCGGATCCTCGGTCACGCCCACGCGGTGACGCAGCGCCGCGATCGTCGGATCGGCGAGCGCGGTATCATCGAGCGCCGCGTAGCCCGCGCTGCCCCGCACGACCATGGCGGCCGCGGCGTGCGGCAAGGAGTATTTCGAGGCGAAGTAGTTCGGCGGGTCGGGATTGTTCATCACCGACGCAAAGCGATAGGTCGCAATGTCGATGCGCTCGATCTCGTCGGGCCGCGGCCGCAGGTTCGCGAGCACCGCCTGCAGCGAATCGAGCGCGGGATGGATGGGATTGCAGCACGCGTATAGCCGGAAGTAGTTGCGCATGATCTCCCAGCGCGCGCCGAGTTCGTCGGCGAGGCCGTCGGTCCTGAATCCGCCGCCGACCAGTTGCCCGAGCGACAGCTCGACCGCGTCGTCCTGCGCCGCGAAACCAGCGAGCGCGAGCTCGGGCGCGAGGGCGGCCGCGAACCCGCTCATGCCGCCGGCGACGTTGAGCGCCGTGGCGCCCGCGACCGCATCGGTGTAGCTCGGCGTCAGCAAGAGCGTCGTCGCGATGCGCATGGCGCGGCTGATCCCGCCGGCGTCGAGACCGCGCAGCCGCGCGCCCGCGGCGACGGCAGCCAGCAGCGATGCCTGGCCGTTCTGGTGCACGAGCGGCCGCGGCGTGAAGGCCGCACACAGCCGGCCGGCGACGTCGTAGCCGACCACGAGCGCCGTCAACAGCTCGCGGCCGGAGCGGCGCATCGCTTCGCCGACCGCCAGGACCGCGGGCAGCACCTGCATCGCCGCCTGGCCCGAGGTGTAGCGCAGCCCCTCGCACAGCTCGATCGAGCGGCCGGCGATGCCGTTCAGCAGCGCGGCCGTGCGGGCGTCCGCGGTCGGCCAGCCGCGCGCGAGCACGGTCGCGCCCGCGCCGGCCGAGCCTGCCAGACGGGCGCGCAACGCGCCGACCTCCGGTCGTTCGGCACCGGCCAGGATGACGCCCAAGGTGTCGAGCAAAACGAGCTTGGTCTGGTGCTGGACCGCCGCCGGAACGTCGTCCCATTGCGTGCGCGCGACGAACTCGGCCAGGCGTTCGATCGGCTCACCCATGGTCGGAGCGCCTCGGCGTGGCGTGCTGGAACCGCGAAGGGATGGTGGGCGCGACAGGGATTGAACCTGTGACCCCTACCATGTCAAGGCCGCGGGCGGTTCGCATACTGCGCTGATCCTGTGGGTAGATTCTGGACGATTGGCAGGCGCGTGTCGAGATCGTGTCACTCGAGGCTGGCGTGATCCGCTGCTTGAGGAGTTCGGTCACGAAGCCGCGATCGGCGGCATGGCTACGCGCCTCGCTGCCGCTTTCGGCTTCCTGGAGCAGCGTCGGGGCCGATCGGGAGCTTGGCGACCGCCTGAGCCTGTCGCTCCGGCACCACATGCTTGTAGCGCATCACCGAACGCGGATCCTCCCAACCACCCTGCGCCATGATCGTGCTGATATCCTCGCCCTCGCCCTGCATGAAGGTAGCGACGAAGTGCCGAAACCAGTGTTGCGTCACTTGGCGCAGCAACCGCGCGTCGGCCTTGAGCGTGTCGGCGCCGATAGCATCACCGGCGCGCCGAGCGCGTACGCTGGAGCGGAGCAGCGCCCTGACGGCTCGTGCGCGGCCGTTCTTGAAAGCCGTCTTGTTCTGGCCACCCATGCCCGCAGCGTGACCCTTTGCGCTGTAAGGCTGGCCGGCGTGCGTCAAGAACAGTGGGCCCTCTCGATCGTGCAGACGGCCGCGGCGCTCGAGGTAGCGGCGCACGTGATCAGCCGCCCACGGGTGCAGGCTCGCCGTCACCATCTTGCCGTTTTTGGTCCCCTGGAACGTGATCTGGTTGCGCCCCTCGGCGAGCATCACGTCGCACAGCCGGCAGCCCAGCACGATCGACGAGACGCGCGCGCCGGTCGACCACTCGACCGCCAGCTGCGGTTTCACGTGCCACGACATGTGGTCGATCAGGCACATGACCAGATCGGGGCGCAGTTCCGTCACGCGGCGGCGCTCGTGCGCCGTCGAGAGACGGGCGAGCTCGGTAGGTGCTATACGATCGATCGCCGGCAGCCGCGCGAGATAGCCGCGTGGCGGCTTCATACACCATTTGAGGAAGCCAAACACGACATTGAGCCAACGCTCGCGCGTCTGCGGCTTGTTGCCGGCGTGCCGGCGGTCGACCAGGTCATTCCAATCCTCGTCGGAGATCGCGTCGAGGGGGAATGCTCCGAACCGTCGGACGAGCTCCTGAACCACCTTGATGTCGAAGGCGTTGAGCGCCCGATCGCGCGGACGCTTCAGGTAGTCTCGAGCCGCAATGCCGAGCGCCTTGGTCGGTTTGACGCCGTGGATGAATTGGTCGCGGATTTCCTGACACCACCGATCGCGCAGCGCTTCGGCTTCGTCGCGTCGCTCGTGAGTGGCTGGAAGGCCAGTGCTTCGGCGCAGGCGGATTGAACGTCGGCCGATTCTGACGGTGCCCACGACGTGCCAAGCACCATCCCGGGCTTTGACCTCGGGACCCTTCCGACCCGAGCCTGTGTGTCGACGGCGATGATTGCGGCGCGCAGGCGCTGGAATTCGACTTCGGACCATCGGACACTCCTGCCGACGCAGTGGTGAAATTGAAGCTTTGGAACAGCCAGGCGCAAGTCCTCCGCCAGCCGGCGTCGCAACCACCTCGGACTTTTCCGGAGCCGCCCGGCGACGGTGGCTAGGTCTTGTTCATCGGGATTTTCCGACAGGTGCTGACCGGCCTGACCGCTGCTCTGGGCCGTCGTGCTGGGCGCGGATGTCGCCGCTTCCCCAGCGGCAGCGGGAATGGCCTCACGATCCGCCTCTTCAGGTTTTGGATGCATTGCTTCCCGCCTTGGGTGGAGCTTCCCAGCGGGCGAAGCCGTTGGGAAACCGGAGGCGGGCGCAATTCACACGCGGTTGATCCCCGAATTCACGGGCCGCGACGCCTAACTTACCCTGGGCCTTAGCTCTCCCCAAAAAGGGGATTTGGCCTTCGGCGTATGCCGCTGGACCAGCCGGCGGCACTAATAGTATGTAAGCGATATCCGTTTATTTCAAGTTCTTTCGGTAGGCGCGGAAGCGCTTCCAGCCCTTCTCGATGACGCCCATGATCGTGTACCGATCGGTCGGGCGCTCCTTGTTCTCGCGTAGCCTGATCAGCCTGCCGCGCAGCGGCAGGACTGGGCTGCCGCGCTCGATCTCCTCGGGATGCTGCAGCTGGTGCAGGAATATCGCAGCGAGCCGCGGCGCCTCCTCGGTGTACTTGAAGGCTAGGTAGTTGAGCACGGCGGGCGGGCCGAGGTTGCGGTTGGCGTCGCCGAAGGTTCTCAGCTCGACCAGCTTGGGGTTGGCCTCGATGATGGCGCGCACCTCGTGCGACGTCGGCTTGGAGCCGAACGGCAGGTCGGGGTGTGTCGCCTTCCAGTGAAGCACGGCGGCGGCCTTGACCTGGGCCATGTCGACGGCGCGGCCGTTCATCAGGTCGCGGATGTCGACGCCGTGCTTGGCGTGCACGTCGAACGTGTCGTAGGTGTCCTCCGAGAGACCTTCGAGGACGAGCGATTCGATGTTGCACCCGGACTTCTCGCAGGCGCTGAGACGGTGCTGGCCGTCGAGCAGGCGGCCGTTCTCGGCGAATGCGATGGCGTCGAAGTTGAGCTGGTAGACGCCGGCCTGGATGTCGCGTACCAGGGCGTCGACGTGGGTCGCGACGATCTTGCGGTTGCCGGTGTTGGCCTTCAGGTACTCGTGCGCCCTGGAGGGCGTGATGGTCTCGACGCGCCAGCGCAGCGTGTGGCCCGACCTGGCCAGCTCCGACAGGGCGTCGGTGCCGGCGCGCACCGGCGGCGCGCGCATCTCCTCGACGTCCTCGGGCTTGAAGCCGAGAACCTCGGGGAATTCCATTGCCGGCTTGCCGCGACGCGGCCGGTCGGTCCAGTCGTAGGTGCGCGACTTCCGGTGACGGACGATGTCGTTGTAAGCCATGACCGCGAGCGCGAACTTGACCGGCCGGGTGATGCGGTCCTCGCGATCGCGCTCGCGCTCGAGGATGCCGGCGAGTACGACGCCGGGGTCGCCCGGCTCGAAATCGTCGGGCTTGGCGAGCTGCGCCAGCAGGGTGTCGACGGCGGCTTTGTGCTTGTGCCCGCCCATGTAGGCGAGCGGCGTGCGGATCGCCTCGTTGAGCAGGGTGGCGGGGTGGGCGACGGTGTGCGCGACCACCTCGCGCAGGCCGTCGGCCTTGGCGAGCAGGCGGTCGAGGCGCGTCCACGGGATGTTTACGGCGCGCTTGGCCATCGTGCCGTCCTTGTAGCGCATCAGCCAGATCAGCGCGCCTTCGAGAGCCGCCTCGTGGACCTCGCCGCGCGCGCGCAGCACGTCGCGGTAGCTGCGCCGGCGGTGCTGGTCGATCGTCGAGATGACCGACGGGTCGCAGTTCTCGACCACAAAGGTGACGAACGCGGTGTCGGCCTTGACGCAGGCGGCCAGCCGCTGCA
>DATJNS010000543.1:0-5371 GCA_035507915.1 Candidatus Sulfotelmatobacter sp. | reverse complement strand
AGGTGCTCGACAACAGCACCGCCAATCTCCAGCTGCGCAGCGTGATCAAGCGCGAGCTCGTGGCGCAAAAGCGCACGCTGACCGACGAGGCGCCGCTGGTCTTGCGCTTCACGACCGATCACCTGGAGGACACCCAGGGCGCGCGCTCCGATGAGACGCCGGGCGCCGCCAAGTACCGGTTGCACATGAGCCTCGAGTGGCACGAGACCGGCGAGGTGCTGTGGCGCGGCGATGCCGTCGGCTCGTTGACCGGCGCGGACGAGCGAACGCTGGGCCCACGCCTCGCCGAAGCGCTCATCGGGCAGCTTGGCCGCACCGTCGGGCCCTGACCCACAGCCGACATCCCTCGGTTTCCGATCGCACGCCGCCCTGCCGAGAGACGACGGCGCATCGCGTTTGACGGTATCGGTCCGGTCGTGACCACCGTCACAGCGCGCGATGGCACGCCATCGCAGGATCGCGTCGATCCAACGGCTGGCGGGCCGCGACGATGGGCCGGGGCAGCCGGAGGCGCCGAGGAGGCGAGCCATGGTCGACCCCGTCGAGACTCCGCTCAGCAAGCGCTCGATGTCGCGCAACGCCATGCTGACCGGCTGGCGTATCTCCCCCGTCTGGCGCGTCATGGCGCTGCTCGACGCCGCCGACGGCAAGACCTATGCGCGCCTGATCAACGAAGGGAACGGCAGCGTCCAGAAGACCGTCGTGCTGTTCGGCGTGCGCGACCGGCGGCTGTTCCAAAGGACGGCCGCTCCCAAGTCGGTCGCGTCTCGGCAGACCCGGCGGGAACCCACCAGCCCGGTTTGAGCCCCGCCCGCCTGCGGGATCCCAAGTGTAACGGGTCACCAGCCCGCGCAGGGCAAACGTCGCAGCGGCGGCAGAGCGTCCTTCGCCTCGTACAGCGCCTTGATCGCCGTCTCGACGCCCCCCCCGAGCGCCGATGGTGCGGTACTCGGCCAGGTGGGCGCGCTGGACATCGATCGGATGCGCGTGTAACCACGAATGACGTAGGGCGCAACGGTCTCGACCCGCGCACGCCTGCGTGTGACGTCGAGGGACGGCGCTCCAATGTCTGCAACGCTGGCGCTTGCGTGGAATCGGCCAGACCCTCCGGTGCGCGCGTGCCGCGAGCGGTGGCGCGGGCGATGACCGCCGCGTCGGGCGGCCAGCCGACGAACGGCGCGCGCCTATCGCTCGAGCAGGCGCTCGCGGCCGCGAACCATCTGCTCTCGACCGGCCGGGTCGGCGAGGCCGACCGGCTCGCCCGCCAGATCATCGCCGCCCGGCCGGACGATCCGCGTGCGCTGTGCGTCGCCGGCATGGCGGCGTTCCTCGCCGACCGCGCCGACGAGGGCGCGGCCCTGCTCGAGCGCGCCGTGGCGCTCCGCCCCGACATGGCCGACGCGTTCTTCAACCTGGGCAAGCTGCAGATGGCGCAGGCCCGGATCGAGGCCGCCAAGCAGGCTTTCACGCGCTTTCTCGAGCTGCGGCCGGACCATGTTCTCGCCTTGAATTGGCTCGGCAACCTGCTGAGCGGGGACGGCGCCCACGATGCCGCGATCGCCGCTTATCGGCGCGCGCTGCGGATCGCGCCCGACGCGCCGGAGACGACCGTCAATCTTGCCCTGGCGCTGTCCGCGGCAGGCCGCGACGCGGAAGCTCGGGGACAGGCGCGGCGCGCGGTCGAGCTGTTGCCCGATCACGATGGCGCGCATGCCGTGCTCGGCGTGGTGCTGATGCAGGCGGGCGACCCCGAGCGGGCCGCGACGTCCTTCGAGCGCGCCGCGACGCTCAACCCGGGCGACACCCGCCATCCGATCAATCTCGCCATCGCGCTGCATCGGATCGGCCGCCATCAGCCCGCGCTCGAGGCCTGCGAGCGCGCGCTCGCGCGGTCGCCGCGCGACACCAAGGCGCTGCACTACAAGACCGCGCTGCTGGCGCTGCTCGGCCGTCATGACGAGCGTGCCAGACTCGTGCCGATCGACCGCCTGGTCTGGGAACGCGCGATCGTTCCTCCCGCCTCGTCGGGCGGCCTCGCCGGCTTCAATCGCGCCCTGGTCGAGGCGATCCTGTGCCACCCGACCCTGGCCCCCGCCGCGGTGACGCGAACCACCCGCGGCGGCCGCCAAACCGCCAATCTTCTGGCCGGCGCGACCGGCGTGCTGGCCGAGTTCGCCGCCATCGTGCGCCGCGCGGTCGAGGACTATGCCGCGCACCTGGCGGCGCTGACCGATCACCCGATGGCCGGACCTGCCCCGGGCAATTTCGAGCTGAATTGCTGGGCCAACGTGCTCGACGACGGCGGTCACCAGCTGTCCCATTTCCATCCGACGTCCTGGGTCAGCGGCGTCTATTACCCTCAGGTGCCCGACAGCATCGCTGCGGGGCAAGGCGACCATGCCGGCTGGATCGCATTCGGCCGGCCGCTCGAAGGCTTCGACGTGCCGGGCGGCTCCCCCGAGCGCTGGTTCCATCCGCGCGAGGGCATCATGTTGCTGTTCCCGGGTTGGCTGGGCCACCGGACCGAGCCGTTCCAAGCCGATCGCCATCGCGTCAGCATGGCGTTCGACGCCGTCCCGCTGAACCAGCCGGCCGCCAGATAGCGGGACCGAGCTTGCGGCGAAGCTCGGCGGATCGGTGCTGGACGTGACTCCAGCGCCAAGGCCCGCCTGATCGGATCCTCACATATTGCCGTGGCCGCGCTTGATGGTTTGGCGGATCACCGGCGCCGTGACCTGGTCGGAGATCTGGATGTTCCAGACTTCGCTTTCGCCCTGGGCGACGAAGTCGGCGAACAGCTTCGGGATCACCGACACGTCGCGGATCTCGTGGCCGCGCAGGCCGAAGCCGCGGGCGATGGCATCCAGCGGCGGTCGCCCGAACAGCGCCAGGCTGTCGTCGATGCCGTCGGCGCGCAGCTTGTGAAATTCCGAGCCGTAGCCGCCGTCGTTCATGATGCAGATCAGGATGCGGTAGCCTTGGCGCTTCACGGTCTCGAGCTCCTGGATGTTGAACAGGAGCCCGCCGTCGCCTTCGAACAGCACGATCTTGCCGTCGCGGCCCTGGCGGCGCGCCGCCGCGACCCCGAGCGCATAGGACAGGCCGTTGCCGACCGCGCCGAACTCGCGGATCGTGGTGTAGCGCTCGGCCGGCCGGCCGCGCATCTGCGCGGCGAAATAGGCCTGATGGCCACCGCCCGCGACCATGTCCCAATCCTTCGGAACCACGGCGTCGATGGCGTCGCACACCGCGCGCGGATCCAGCTCGCCGGGCGCGATGTCGAACGTCATCGAGTCCGCCGGTTCGGTGGCAATGCGATGCGCCAGCTCCTTGGTCCGGATGGTCGCTGCCGTCGGCTTGCCGGCCCCCAGCTTCTTGTCGAGGCCGGCCAGGATCGCCTCGATGCCGGCCAGCGCATCCGATCGGAGGTACATCTCGGCGGCCCGCTGCCCGTCGCGCAGGCCGCGCGGCGCATCGTCCAGCTGGATCTTGAAGGCCTGGTTGTAGAAGTGCCCGCCGCCGACGTAGTAGGAGAGGCTCGTGCCGATCATGAGGATCACGTCGGCGGTCTCGAACATCTCCCGGCCCAGCGCCGTGAAGTAGCTGCCCGCGATGCCGAGCCCGAACGGATGGTCGTGGAACAGGCCGCGCGCCGGCAGCGAATTGGAGAGCAGCGCGCCGCAGCGATCGGCGAGCTTGATCATGGCCTCCCGGGCGCCCGACCACTGCACGCCGCGGCCGCCGAAGAGGATCGGCCGTTTCGCCGCGGCCAGCCGGTCGACCACCTGGGCCACGACCTCGGGATCGGGGAACACGCGTCCGCCCGAGGGCTTGTACATCGCCGAGGTCTCGTAGGGCGTGTTGGCCGTGTACTCGACTTTCTGCAGGTCGTAGGGAATGCCGAGCACGACCGTCTGGCGCTCGTGCTTGGCGAGGTGAAAGGCCTCGCGCACGTAGTCCATCATCCGCGGCAGACTATGCGCGGCGATGTAATGCGCCCCGGTCGCCTGCACCAGCGGCGCCTGGTCGATGGCCTGGTTGTAGAACTTGGCATTGATCGGCGCCTCGCCGGCGAACACCACCAGCGGCAGGCGGGCGCGCACCGCGGCCGGCAGCGCCGTCATCAGCTGGGTCACGCCGGGGCCGCAGGTGACGGATGCGACGGCGACCTTGTCGGTGGCGATGTTGTAGGCGGTCGCCGCCGCGACGGTGGCGTGCTCGTGCCTGACGTGGACGGTATGCACGCCCGGCAGTTTGGAAAAGGCGGTGGACCAGTGCATGTTGCCGTCGCCCATCAGGGTGAACTGCGTGTCGACGCCCTCGGCGCGGAAGGCTTCGGCGAGGGCTTCGTAGAGCTTGGGCATGGGGGTTCCCTTGGCTGGCGCCTTGCCGATGGCGAGGCTGAGAGTGGCGAGAAAGCTCTTCGCCCGGTGCTAGACGGCCGTGAACCGTCCCTCAGTAGGGACGGTCGCCACGCACGAGCATCCGATAGAGCCGGCGATGCTGGCTGTGATCGTAGTCGAATTCGGCTTTGTGCAGCGAGGCGCGGTCATCGATGATCACCAGGTCGCCCTTTTGATACTCGTGCGCGTAGCAAAATTGCGGCTGCGCGATCTTGTCGGTCAAATCCTGGAGAAAATCCTGGGTTTCCTCGGGCGACATGCCGGTGACCGTCTCGGTCTTGCCCTTGTGAAACCACACGGCCTTGGTGCCGGTCTCCGGATGGGTGCGGACCAGGGGATGCACGGTCGGCGGTTTCGTCGCCTCGCGCTGGGCCTTCACGATATCGGGATTGCCCGTCTTCATCCGCGCGCTGCTGATCAGCGTATTCTCGGTCTTGGCGTCGGCGATCCTCCGTTTCACGGCGTCCGGCAGCGCCTCGTAGGCCGCGCGCGCGTTGCAGACCGACGTCGCGCCACCCTTGTCCGGCACGGCCACCGCATACAGCATGGTGAACTTCGGCGGCAGTTCCTGATTGGTGTGGTCGGTGTGCCAGGTGGCATTGGTGCCGATTTTCGCGGGCTGGCCCTTGCTGTCCTTGTGGCGATTGTCGAGCACGCTGATCAGTGGAAATCCGTCGACCAGATAGAGCCGGTTCTGGTCCTCCATAAGCTCGCCGAACATTTCTCCGGCGGCTTGCAACTGGCCCGGGGTGAGATGCGCTTGCCCGCGAATCACCAGGACCACGTTCTCGACGACGGCGTCGTAGAGCTGCTTGCGCGTCGCGCCATCGATCGGATGCGCAAGGTCGAGCCCCGTGACGATGGCGCCGATGTGCTCCTTGACCTTCGCAATCTTCATCGTCTGGGTGGGAACCCTCGACGCGGTAGCGCTCATGGTCTGGCTCCTCATGTCTCGACCCGCAGATTGC
>DATJNS010000542.1:0-2592 GCA_035507915.1 Candidatus Sulfotelmatobacter sp. | reverse complement strand
GAGGCCGAAGCGGTAGCGGCCGAGCTGGGCGGGGTCGCGCGCCGCGATCGTCACCCTGCCCGCGGGATCGGCGACCGTACGGGTCTGATGGCGGCGGCAGAACGAGCAGCCGCAGGCGCGCACCGAGAACGCCGCCGGCGCCTTGGCGGTCTCGAACGTGAGGCTGAGGTTGCCGCAGTGGCAGCCGCCATCGAACGCACGCATGGGGGACGAGTGAACCAGATCGGCGGGCACGACGCCATCGCGCCTCCCATCGCGCCCCCATCGCACGGGCGCCCCGAGGGTGCTATGACGAACCAAACTCGCCGCGGAGGCTCCGATGGGCGCCCAGCTCGACCGCATCAGCCTGGCCGGTTTCGCCTCGGACGACCGCGCGCGCCGCGCGATCGCGCGCCAGGTCGACGCCTCGCTGAAGACGCTCGGCTTCTTCGTGATCACCGATCACGGCGTGCCGGCGGCGCTGATCGACGCCACCGTCGCGATCGCCAATGCGTTCTTCGACCTGCCGATGGACGAGAAGCGCGCGATCGCGAGCGACGTGCAGGGCTCGCCGCGCGGCTATCTGCCGATGGGGCTCGAGACGCTCGCCTACTCGCTCGGCCAGAAGACGCCGCCCGACATCAAGGAGGGGTTCGGCATGGGCCCGCTCGGCGTCGCCGCCGAGAAGGCGGTGATCGACGGCATCGGCGCGACCTACACGCCCAACCGCTGGCCCGCGCGCCCGACGGCGTTCCGCGTCACCGTCACGGCCTACTACCAGGCGATGGAGCGCCTGACCCAGGCCCTGATGGAGATCTTCGCCGCGGCGCTGGCGCTGCCGCCGCGCTTCTTCGTCGATCGCTTCTCGGCGCACAACAGCACCCTGCGGCTGATGAACTATCCGGCGCAGGCCGCGCCGCCCGAGCCGGGCCAGCTGCGCGCCGGCGCGCACACCGATTACAGCGCGCTCACCATCCTCTTGGGCCAGGACCGCCCGGGCGGGCTGCAGGTGCGCCGGCCCGACGGCACATGGATCGACGCGCGCACCGCGCCGCACGATTTCGTGATCAATATCGGCGATCTCATGATGGCGTGGTCGAACGACACCTGGCTGTCGAACATGCACCGCGTCGTCAACCCGCCGACGGGCACCGGCGACGCCGCCCGCCGGCTCTCGATCGCCTATTTCTGCAACCCGAACGACGACCTTCTGATCGAGTGTCTGCCGACGTGCTGCGGTCCCGAGCGCGCGGCCAAGTATCCGGCGTTCCGCGCCGGCGAGCATCGCTTCCGCAAGATCGAGGCCTCGAAGGCCGCCATGGCCGCCGCAGAGCGCACCGGCGCCTAGTCCGCTACGCGACGGGGACGTGCAGCTTGGTGCCGGGGCAGATGATGCCGCCGCGGTCGCCGATCGTGATGGTGCCGTAGCGCTCGGCGTAGATCGGCGGCAGCGGTCGCGCGCCGGGCGCGGCGAGCCACAGGCGCAGCAGGTGGCGCTTCTGCTCGGGCTCGGGCCAATCCACGTAGGCGGTGCGGTCGTGCAGGATCGTGTGATTGTGCACGAACTGCATGTCGCCCGGCCGGAGCTCCATGTCGAGATGCAGCTCGGGGTCGTTGGTCAGCGCGTCGAAATAGTCGAGCGCCTCGATGTCTTCCGGCGCGAGCCGCGGCACTTCGGGGAAGCGCTGGCCCGAGTCGATGTAGCGTCGCGAGTAGAGCACCGACAGGTAGCCCTCGAAGTCGTTGAACACCGGGATCTCGAAATACGGCTTCTTGCCCTCCGGCACCTCGCCGCGACGATCGGTGCAGAATGGCTGGAACAGCCGGCGCACCAGGTCGGGCCGCCGGGTCGCCATCACGTTGTAGAGCGTCATCGAGCTGACGAGCGACGACAGCCCGCCCGATTGCGCGGTCTTGAGGCACAGCAAGCCGACGATGTCGCACGAGTCGGTGTGGAAATGCTGGCGCTCGGTGGTCTGATAAGTGCGCACGTTGGGATCGGCGGTCGCCAGGCCGAGGTCGCGCACGTGACCGAGGATGTGGCCCATGGCGTTCTGCGAGCGCACCCGGCCGAAATAGGTCCCGATGCCGAGATAGGCGGCGGCGTTGTCGACCAGCTTCTTGCCGTCGACCGGCAGGCCGCGCATCAGCACGAAGCCGCGACCGTTGAGAACCTCGTCGCGCAGGCGGTCGAGCGTCGGCCCGAGGGTCGGCAGCGGAAACGCCGCGCGCGTCAGCTGGCCGAGCTCCATGCCGCGCTCGCGCACGCCGGCGGCGGCGCGCTCGATCTCGGCGATCTCGGTCGCGCTCAACTGGTAGATCCAATCGCCGGGGCGGCGCGCGAGATCGGCGCCGATCCAGGCCGACCGGCCTTCGATCAGGGGACGCGGCGGGGCAACGGTGGCGGGGGATGTGCTCATCGGTGGGCTCCTCACCCGGTATTTTCGGCGACCGCCGGCGCGCTGTCGAGCGTACCCTGCAGCCCGGCGAGCAGCTCGTAGGAGCGCAGCCGCGCGCCGTGATCGAAGATCGCCGAATTGACCATCAGCTCGTCGGCCTTGGTCTCGGCGACGAAGTGCTCGAGGGTGCGCCGGACGGTGTCGGGCGCGCCGA
>DATJNS010000541.1:0-5075 GCA_035507915.1 Candidatus Sulfotelmatobacter sp. | reverse complement strand
CGGCGCAGCATTGCGGCAACTGCCACGGCGACGGCTTCCAGGGAAATCAGGCTGCGGCACGGCTTGCCGGCCAGCGCGAGGAGGTGCTGCTGAAGGCGCTCCACGACTACAAATCGGGCGCGCGCGTCGGCACCGGCGTCGCCGCCATGCCGGAGATTGCTTTCCCGCTCGACGATGAGCAGATGAGGGCACTGGCGCATTTCATGTCGCGACAGCGCTAGAAGGATATCAAGAACCGACGGTGCTCAGGGTTGCGGGCCTAACGTGTTTACGGCGGAGGTTCAAAAAAACAAGATGAGGGCGCTGAGTGCTACTGCAATAAGCCAGAGCGTGAGGCGAGACGTCGCCGCACGGCTCGCGGCGCTGGCTCTTGTCGCGTTGCTGGCGCTCACGGGGAACACCCGAGCGGAAGGGACCGGTCGCATCTTCGTCAGCAACGAGAAGGGCGATGCGCTCAGCGTGCTGAGCGCCAAGGACTATTCGTTTGTGGCCGACGTCAAGACGCCGCACCGGCCGCGCGGGATGATGTTCAGCCCCGATCACAAGCGGCTCTATGTCGCTTGCGGAGGCTCCAACCTGATCGCCGTGATCGACGTGGCGAGCCTCAAAATAATCGACCGTATTCCCAACATTCCCGATCCCGAGACCTTCGATCTCGATGCCTCCGGAACGCACCTCTATATCAGCAACGAGGATGACGCCGAACTTACGGTACTCGACCTCGCGACCAAGCAGGTCGTCGGCCGCTACAAGGTCGGGCTCGAGCCCGAGGGCGTGCTGCTGAACCATGACGGCTCCGTCGTCTACGTCGCCTCGGAAGGCTCCAACCTAGTTCACGCCATCGCCTTACCCAGCGGCAAGCGCACCGACATTCCCACCGGCACACGTCCGCGCCGCTTCGCGCTTACGCCCGACGGCAAGCAGCTCTGGGTCTCGACCGAGCTCGCAGCCCAGGTCGACGTCATCGATACCGCCACCAACCGCGTCACCGACAAGATCGATTTCCTGCCGCCGGGCATGCGCAAGGAGGACGTATCACCGGTGGGGCTGGTGATGGATCGCGCGGGCAAGACCGCCTATGTCACGCTCGGCCGGGCGGACAATGTCGCGGTCGTCGACGTTGCAAGCCACAAGGTCGAGACCTACCTGCTCGTCGGGCGACGCCCCTGGGGCATCACCTTCGACCGCGACCAGAAACGGCTCTTCGTCGCCAATGGCGGCAGCGACGACATCAGCATCATCGACGTTGCCGCGCGCAAGGTGCTTAAATCGCTGCCGGTTGGCCATTACCCCTACGGCGTTGCGATCGATGAGTGAGCGCCCGCTCCTGGCGTTGGCGCCGGTCGTGGCGGCGACGGCGGCCGGGCGTGCGCACGCACCTCGCAGACGCAACTGCTCACGGTTCGGGTCGAGGGGAGGTGCCATCATGGGGATCGCGAAGTATGTCGCCGCGGCCATGCTGATTGCGGGACCGGCGCATGCCGATTGGCTGGATCGCGCCTGGGACGCGCAAGCGGTCGAAGCCAGTCTCGCGCCGGCGATCACCTTGGGCGCGGCCGGCGTGCTGCTCGTGCTGCCGCAGGAGACGCTCGATGCCGCGCATGCCGAGGAGCTCAGCACGCGGGATGCCGTGCAGCAGCTGATGGAGCGTTACGGTCAGCATTGCTCCACCGTCATCGATCTCGACCAGCCGCATCAGCATCTGCGCGTGCAGCTCTTCATCGAGAAGCGCGTCGCCTTCCCGGCGGCGCCCGAGAGCGTGCAAGGCGAAGTGCGCGACGCGCAGACATCGCGGCAATCGGCGCCGCCGCCTGATACCCTCGCGGTGACGCCGGAGCAGTCTTCCGAGCTCTTCCGGACCGCGCATTGCGTCGCACCCGGCGACACGATCTCCTGACGTGGCCGGGGCGGGCAGCCCAGGCCGGCTCGAAGCCGCCATTGGTGGAGCGGGCGTGCCGGTTGGTCCGTCGCCCGAACTATCCCTTGATGCCGCCCGCCGCCAAGCCGGCACTTCCGGCTGTGTTCGATGCCAGAGCCTGATACTCGAGCAACGACGCCCGACTTTCGCCGATCGGCTAGAACGTGATGCGCACCCCACCGAACACGGCCAGCGGTGGTGCCGGGCTGATGAAGCGGTTGTCGACACCGGGTCCGTTGGTAACCGCGCCGGCGGGAATACCGGGCGCGTTAACACCGGTCGGATCGCCATACTCGCCGAAGGTTGCATAGTGCGTATCGAACAAGTTGGAGATGTCGGCAAACAGCTCGAAGTTCTTGGTGACCTCGTAGGAGCTGTGAAGATTGACCACCTCATATCCCGGTAGCGGTTTGGTCTGATTCGATTCGTCGCCGCGAAACCACTGGTCGCTGTTGAAGATGAACGTGCCGCCCACCGTCCAATGCGGCGTCACGTGGTAATCGGCGCCGAGCTTCAGCTGGTGCTCGGGGATGCCGGGCAGGCGGTCGCCAGGCGAGACCTGGATGTTGCCGGCGGCGTCGGCGAAGGGATTCTGCGGCGAAGGCAGCGTGACTGGCGATTGGAAGGTGGCGTCGACGAGGCTGTAATTGCCGTAAACTGACCACTTATCGTCGTTGTAAGCGAGGCCCGTCTCGATGCCCTGGCGGCGCGTCGAGCCGATATTCTCGAAGAACGTGGTGCTGATTGAGGTGGCGACGCCATAGATGTCGTTGTTGAGGTCGGTGCGGAACAGCCCGAAATTCCAACCGAACCGGCCGGGGACGAGATCGGGCAGGGTGAATTTGCCCCGCAGCCCCGCTTCGTAGGTATGCGACACAACCTGCTTCAGGTTCGGATCGGCGGAAAGCGACGAAGGGAGGAGGCAGGGGAGCGCGGGGTTGGCGCATTCGAGTTCGCTCGGCGACGGCGTGCGGTTGCCTTCGGAATAGCCGAAGTAGGCGGTGAGGCCGGTGAAGATCTTGTAAGTGCCGCCGATCGCCGGATTGAACCGGGCGTAGGTGTGATAGCCGGTGAGATTCGCGCCTTCGTAATCATCGAGATCAATCGTAGCAAAGTTGTAGCGGCCGCTGGCGGTGATCGCGAACGCCGGCGTCACGTTGAAGGTGTCGGTGACGTACGCGCCGTAATAGTTGCTGATGGTGCGCAAACCGACCGGGACCGGGATGAAGCCGAGCGAGCTGTCGCTCTCCGGCGTGAAGACGTAGAAGCCGGAGGCTTCCACCTGAAGCGACGGGTTGACCTGGCCGACTTCGTTCGCGGTTTGAAAATCGATCGTCGAACTGTCGATGCTGCCGCCGACCACGAAGTTGTTTTCATGCCCGAACAGGCCGCCGGTATAGGTCGTCTGCGCCGAACCGCCATAGGTGATCGCATGAATGGTCTCGAAGTCGTTCTCGCCGATCGGAACGGTGCCGCCATTCGAGATGTCGGGGATCGACCCGCCGGTTGTCGAGGTCAGCGGCGTTACGCCATCCGGCTGACACAGCAGTCCATTGCCGGTGGTGCAGGCGGTGAAGTCGGTGGTGTTGCCGTTGGAGACCGTCTGATGGAACTCGCGGCGATAGGCATTCCCCTGGAACGAGAGCGTGTTCGTCGCCTGGTATGAGGCGTTGAGCGTGACGAATTCGAGCTCGTTGGTGTTGTTCTGCGGGCTGGTGAAGACCAGCGAGCGGCCGGCGGCCAGCTCTTGCACGGGAGTGGCGCCCTGGCCCTCCAAAAAGTTGTTGGCGCCGGTGAAGCTGATGTCAACGGTGACGCCGTGGCCGCGCGCGCCGACATCGGTATAGAGCTGCTGCACCCGATCCGAGGAGAACTGCCGCCAGCCATCTTGCTGATAATAGGTCCCGCCGAGATAGGCGCCGATGCCGCCGACCTGCTTGCCATACTGCAAGGAGTTGCTGAACTGGCCGAACGAGCCGCCCGCGAGCTCGTTCTCGAAGCCCTGATAGGTGAAGCCGTTCTTCATCGTGACGAGGACGGACCCGCCCAGCGCGTTGAGCCCATAGACCGGATTGGAGCTCACCAGATCGACGCGATCGATGGCGATCGACGGAATCAGGTCCCAATTGACGACGTCGCCGAAGGCTTCATTGACACGGACGCCGTTCTGATAGACCGCCAGCCCTTGCGGCGTGCCGAGCACCGGCGAAGCCGCGAAACCGCGATAGAAAATGTCCGGCTGAAAAGGCTCGTTCAAATTGCCGCTAGTGCTCACACTGCCGGCCTGGTTGTTGAGCGTGTTGATCAGGCTGGGCGCGCCTTCGCGCGAGAGATCGGACGAGGACAGCGTCTGGACGTTTGCCGGCACTTTGTCGATGTCGATTCCGGTACCTGGTAGCGGCGTCGTGCCGATCACGGTGACTTCGGGCAAATTGCCGGTGGCCGGCGCGCTCGGCGCCGGCGGCTCTGCCGGCTGCGATTGCGCCAGCGCGGCCCACGGCACGAGACTGCCGGCCAGCGCCGCGAGCCCGATGCGTCTCAACCCAGACATCGCCTCCCACGCCGTTTTTCTTCTATCCCCCCGCTTTCCATTAGAAGCCAGTTCGGGCGGGGTGACCACGGCAGAAGGTCCCGAATTTCCCGGGAATTTTTCCCATTCGGCAACCGGCCCGCGCCGTGGCATCCTGGTCGCCAGAAACCATAAGGGCAGGGGAGGACACTTGCGCGGCGTCGGACGCAATCCGTGGGGAAGCGCACTTTCGCTGCGCCTTCGGCTCATCGCCCTGGTGACGCTGATCTTCGCCGTGAGCTTAGGGCTGGGCGGGACGGTCGCGTGTCTCAACGCATCGCGCTCGATCGAGCGCGAGATGCAGGCGGCGCTCGCCGTGGCGCAGCAGACGATCGCCGCGTCGGTGGCCGGTCTCGATCCAGACCAGCATCCCGAGCGCGAGTTGCAGCGCCTCGTCGCGTCATTCCGCGGCAATCGCCATCTGCGTGTCTCGCTCGAGGGGAAGGGGAGCGAGGTGACGCTGCCGGCGCCGGACACGGCGCCGCTCTCCCGCGCGCCGTCCTGGTTCGTTCGCCTGCTGGCGCCGCCGCCGAGCAGCGCGCGCGTGCCCCTGCTGATCGGCGGCCGCGACTTTGGCGCCATTAGGCT
>DATJNS010000540.1:0-2815 GCA_035507915.1 Candidatus Sulfotelmatobacter sp. | reverse complement strand
TATCGCGCGTCGATCTGGATGAGAGGCGGACGACGATCAGGATGAGAAAGTCGTGTCGCGGCGGGGATGGTATGACGTGTTTGATTGACGGCGGCAAGGATCAATCGTTGGGCTGATTGTCGCGGCGCGACGGGGCTTCGGCTGATTTGATTGTCGCGATGGAAGGTGGCGGTGCGGCTTTGGATTGTCGCTGCAGGGCGGATCGCCGCCTGTAGCTCTCGACATTCATCTCGAGGATGGTGGCGTGGTGGACGAGGCGGTCGACGGCTGCCAGGGTCATGGCGGGATCTGGGAAGACCTTGTTCCATTCGCCGAAGGGCTGGTTGGCGGTGATCAGCATCGAGCGGCGCTCGTAGCGGGCGCTGATGAGTTCGAACAACACGGAGGTTTCCGCTTGATCCTTGGTGACATAGGCCAGGTCATCCAGGATGAGCAGGTGATATTTGTCGAGCTTGGCGATGGCGCCTTCCAGGTCAAGATCGCGGCGGGCGACCTGGAGCCTTTGCACGAGGTCGGAGGTTCGGGTGAACAGCACGCGCCAGCCGGCCTCGATCAGCGCCAGGCCGATGGCGGCCGCCAGATGCGACTTTCCGCCGCCGGGCGGGCCGAACAGGATCAGGTTGGCGCCCTTGTCGAGCCAGCCGTCGCCGGCGCAGAGCGCCATCACCTGCGCCTTGCTGATCATGGGTATGGCCTCGAAGGCGAAGCTGTCCAGGGTCTTGCCTGGCGGCAGGCGCGCCTCGGCGAGATGGCGCTCGATGCGGCGCCGGTCGCGCTCGGCGATCTCGTGCTCGGCGAGGGCTGCCAGCAGGCGGGCGCCGGGCCAGCTTTCCTTGTCGGCGCGCGCGACGAACTCCGGCCAGACCAGCTTGATCGCAGGCAGGCGCAGATCATGCAGGATGAGGCTGAGCCTCTGCGCGTCGATCGCGTGGATCGGGGCGGCGCCGGTCATGCCGCGTCTCCGGTCAGCAGCGCATCGTAGGCGCTGAGCGGGACCAGTTCGACCACGATCTGCGGCAGGGCGGCGAGCTGTGGCGCGAAGCGCCGGCGCAGTGCGTCCAGATCCGGCAGCCTGTCCTGGGCGAGGTCCTCGGCCAGCACGTCGGCGAGTTCGGTTTCGCAGGCCCGCTCATGCGCCAGTGCCAGCAGGTCGACCATCGTTCGGCAGGCGGTCCTTTCGCCGGTCGTCTGCAGCAGCCGCTCGAAGGTCCGTCGATAGGCCGGCCGGGGAAACAGCTGGTCGCGGTAGACCAGCCGGGCGAGCGCCATGGGCTTGCGGCGGAGGCTGTGGATGATGTGGCGGTAATCGACCACGTGGCCATGCGCGCCGTTGGCACTCGCGCGACCGCGCGGCAGCGTCATCAACTGCGTGCCGCCGACGAACACCTCGAGCCGGTCGTCATACAGACGCACGCGCAGCCGGTGGCCGATCAGCCGCGACGGCACGGTGTAGAACACCTTCTTCAGCGTGAAGGCGCTGGACGAGGTGACGGTGACGATGGCTTCCTCGAAGTCGCTGGTCCGGCGCGCGGGCAAGGGCCGCAGCGCGGCGCGCTCGCGGTCGATGCGCGGTCCGGTACGGCGATTGCGGCGGCCGACCACCTCGTCGATGAACCGCCGGTAGGCGGGAAGATCGTCGAAGTCCGTCGAGCCGCGCAGCAGCAGGGCATCGCGGATGGCGGCCTTGAGGTGGCCGTGGGCACTCTCGATCGCGCCGTTCTCGTGGGCGATGCCGCGGTTGTTGCGGCTGGCGGCCATGCCGTAATGCGCGCACAGCGCGTCGTAGCGGCGGGTCAGGTCCTGTGCGGCCTCGGCATCGAGGTTGCGGAAGGCGGCCGACAGGCTGTCGGAGCGATGCTCCGCCGGCGCACCGCCGAGCGCCCACAGCGCGTTCTGCAGCCCCTCGGCGAGGGCCACGTAGCTCTCGCCGCCGAGGATGACATGGGCGTGTTCGAAGCCCGACCAGGGCAGGCGGAAGTGGTAGAGCCGGTGGTCCAGCGCGACGCCGGCGATGCGGACGCCGAGGTCGCCCATGTCGGTGAAATCCGACAGGCCGAGCCGTCCGGGCTCATGGGTCTGGCGGAAGATCACCTCCTGATCGGGGCCATGCACGGCGCGCCACGCGCGCAGGCGCCGCTCCAGGGTGCGGCGCAACGCCTGCCAGTTCCGCTCGGGATGGCGGCGTTCCATCTCCTCGAGCACCGCCACCGACCGCAGGCCGGGCGCGGCGGTCAGCAACGGCACGATCTCGCGGTCGAAGAGGTCCGCCAGCGGATCGGGCCGACGGCGCCCACGGCTGGGCGCGCGCATCGAGGGCAGCACCGGGTCCCCGGCAATCCGGTAGCCGGTGGCCGTGCTGAACCCCGCCTTGGCCGCGGCCACGGGGATCGGGTCGTTCTGTCGGAGCGTCATGAACAGTCTCACCTGACGGTCGTTGATGTGGCGGCCTGGCACGCACGGGGCATCCTCTGGTCATCCATGATGCTCCCGATCTGAACCCGACCAGCCTCGACCCTCCCAGCGCCTCGAAAAGAAGCGCCGCGCGGCTGGCCGCCACGGCTACGGGCTACGCCCTCCGCCGCGGCAGCCGGCCGCGCTTCTCATCCTGATTGACGCCCCGTTCTCACTTTGATCGACGCGCGGCAGGCTTCAGCCCACCGACGCAGATCGAACGCGCCCCCGACCCATGAACGCTCACCCGGCACCTGCCCGGCGCGCCCGACGGCCGGCCCGCCGGCGCCGGACGGCTTGGCGCGGCGGCTGAGCCGATGCCCAATTACCGGCGCCACAGGGTCGAGGGCGGTTGCTACTTCTT
>DATJNS010000539.1:0-4281 GCA_035507915.1 Candidatus Sulfotelmatobacter sp. | reverse complement strand
GCGCCGCCGCGCCGACCGGCGACCGCTCGATCGGCAGGCCGAGCTTGTTGAGCGCCCCGAACAGGTCGCCCATCACCCAGTTGGCCGCCTGCTTGGCGTCGCGCCCGGCCGCCAGCGCCTCGAAGTAGGCGGCGGTCTCCTGCTCGGCCACCAGCACCCCGGCGTCGCTGGCCGACAGGCCGAAGTCGCGCATGTAGCGCGCGCGCCGCGCATCGGGCAGCTCGGGCATGGCGGCGCGCACGCGCGCGATCCAGGCGGCGTCGAGCTCGAGCGGCAGCAGGTCGGGGTCGGGGAAGTAGCGATAGTCGTGCGCCTCCTCCTTCGAGCGCATCGGCCGCGTGACGCCGCGCGCGCTGTCGAACAGCCGGGTCTCCTGCGCGACCGCGCCGCCCGCCTCGATCAGCTCGACCTGGCGGCCCGCCTCGTACTCGATGGCTTGAGACACGAAGCGGATCGAGTTGACGTTCTTGATCTCGCAGCGCGTGCCGAGCGGCCCGCCCGGCTTGCGCACCGAGACGTTGGCGTCGCAGCGCAGGCTGCCCTCCTCCATGTTGCCGTCGCAGGTCTCGAGGTAGCGCAGGATCGAGCGCAGCTTGCGGAGATACGCGGCGGCCTCCTCGGGGCTGGCGAGCTCGGGCTCCGAGACGATCTCCATCAGCGCGACGCCGGCGCGGTTGAGATCGACGTAGGTCAGGGTCGGGTGCTGGTCGTGCAGGCTCTTGCCGGCATCCTGCTCGAGATGCAGCCGCGTGATGTTGATGCGCTTGCTGCCGCCGTCGGGCAGCTCGATCTCGAGCGCGCCATCGCTGACGATCGGCTGCTTGTACTGCGAGATCTGATAGCCGGCCGGCAGGTCGGGATAGAAATAGTTCTTGCGGTCGAACACCGACACCGGGTTGACCGTGCCGTTGATGCCGAGCCCGGTCTTGATGGCCTGCTCGACGCAGAAACGGTTGATCACCGGCAGCATGCCGGGCATCGCCGCGTCGACCGGCGAGACCTGCGTGTTGGGCGCGGCGCCGAACGCGGTCGCCGCGCCCGAGAACAGCTTCGCCTGGCTGATCACCTGGGCGTGGACCTCGAGCCCGATCACCATCTCCCAGTCGCCGGTGCGACCCTGAATCAGGTTCATCTCAGGCGCTCCCGGCGATGACGGCGGGCCGCGCGCGGAAGTCGGCCGCGGTCTCGAGCGCCTGGGCGGCGCGCAGCACGGTTGCCTCGTCGAAGGCGCGGCCGATCAGCTGCAGGCCGAGCGGCAGCCCGTCGCCCGTGAGCCCGGCCGGGATCGAGATGCCGGGCAGCCCGGCCAGGCTCGCCGGCACGGTGAAGACGTCGTTCAGGTACATCGCGATCGGATCGTCCATCTTGTCGCCGACGCCGAAGGCGGGGGTCGGGCAGGTCGGAGTCAGCAGGAGGTCGACCGCCTCGAAGGCCTGGGCGAAGTCGCGTGCGATCAGGGCGCGCACGCGCTGCGCCTTCAGATAATAGGCGTCGTAATAGCCCGCCGACAGGACGTAGGTGCCGATCATGACGCGCCGGCGCACCTCCGGCCCGAAGCCGGCCGCGCGGGTGTTCTCGTACATCGCCTGCAGGGTGTCGCCGGGCACGCGCAGGCCGAAGCGCACGCCGTCGTAGCGCGCCAGGTTCGACGACGCCTCGGCGGGCGCGACAATATAATAGGTCGGCAGCGCGTACTTGGTGTGCGGCAGGCTGACCGGCCGAACCTCGGCGCCGGCCGCCTTCAGCCACTCGATGCCGCGGTCCCACAGCGCCAGCACCTCGGCGCTGGTGCCGTCGAGCCGATATTCGCTCGGGATGCCGACGCGCAGCCCCTTGAGGTCGCCGGTCAGCGCGGCGGCGAAGTCGGGCACCGGCAGGTCGGCCGAGGTCGAGTCCTTGGGGTCGTGGCCCGCCATCGCGCCCAGCATCAGGGCGGCGTCGCGCACCGTGCGGGTCATCGGCCCGGCCTGATCGAGCGAGGACGCGAACGCCACGATGCCCCAGCGCGAGCAGCGGCCGTAGGTCGGCTTCAGGCCGACGATGCCGCAGAACGACGCCGGCTGGCGGATCGAGCCGCCGGTGTCGGTGCCGATCGCCGCCATCGCGGCGCGCGCCGCGACCGCCGCCGCCGAGCCGCCCGACGAGCCGCCCGGCACCAACGGGCGATTGTCGCCCTGGCGGCGCCACGGGTTGTGCACCGGACCGTAGTAGCTCGTCATGTTCGACGAGCCCATGGCGAACTCGTCGAGATTGGTCTTGCCCAGCATGACGGCGCCGGCGCGCTTCAGGTTCGCCGTCACGGTCGATTCATAGGGCGGTATGAAGCCGTCGAGGATGTGGCTGGCCGCGGTGGTCAGCACGCCCTCCGTGCAGAACAGATCCTTGACGCCGAGCGGCACGCCCTCGAGCGCGCCCGCCTCGCCGCGCGCCAGCCGCGCGTCGCATTCCGACGCGCCGGCGCGCGCCTGGTCGAGCGTCTCGGTGATGAACGCATTGAGCGGCCGCGCCGCCTCGACGGCGCGCGCATGCGCCTCGACGAGCTCGACCGCCGAGAAGCGCTTGGCGCGCAGTCCGGCGCTCGCCTCCGCGATCGAGAGCTCGGTCAGCGCGCTCATTCGACGACCTTGGGCACCGTGAAGAACGCCACGGTCGGCTGCGGCGCGTTGGCGAGCACGGCCTCGCGCTGGCCGCCGTCGGTCACCCTGTCTTCGCGCATCGGCAGCTTCATGTGCGCAACGCTGGTCATCGGTGCGACACCGCCGGTGTCGACCTCGTTCAGCTGCTCGATCCACGACACGATGTGGCTGAGCTCGTCGGCGAGCGGCGCCAGGTCGGCCTCCGGCACCCGGATGCGCGCCAGGGCGGCGACCCGCGCCACAGTTTTCGGATCAAGCGACATGGATTCAATACCCGAGAAGCCGATGACTAACATTGGTGCGGCCACGGCGCAACGCCACCCCGGCCTCCGCCCCGACCCGATCTCGCGAATGTTTGCCGCGCCCCGCCAACCCTGCCACCGTACGCCGGCGTGCCGGACGGGGCGGTTCGTCCGTACGGCATCGTCCGCAACGAAATCGCGGGAGACCACCGAACCCCATGCGTTACCGTTCCCTTGGCGCAACCGGCCTCACGGTCTCGGAGATCGGCTTCGGGGCGTGGGGCATCGGCGGCCCCAGTCCAGGGGCGACGTCCTACGGACCGACCGATGACGCGCTGTCGCTGCGCGCGCTCGCCCGCGCGCTCGAGTGCGGTGTCACCTTCTTCGATACCGCGAACGCCTACGGCGACGGGCACAGCGAGGCGCTGATCGGGCGGGCCCTCGAGGGGCGGCGCGACGCGGTCGTGGTTGCGACCAAGGCGGGCTTCCCGAGCTTCGGTCAGGCGCCCGATTTCTCGCCCGAGGCGCTGCGCCGTTCGCTCGAGGGCTCCTTGCGCCGCCTGCAGACCGACCACGTCGATCTGTTTCAGCTGCACAGCCCGCCGATCGACATGCTGCGTGACGACGCTGCGATCCTCGACGCGGTGCGCGCCTTGATCCGCGAGGGCAAGGCGCGCACGTACGGCGTCTCCGTACGCACGCCCGAGGACGGCCTGGTGGCGGTCCGCGACCTCGCGGTCCCGGTGATCCAGGTCAATCTCAACCTGCTCGACCAGCGCGCCGTGGACAGCGGATTGATCGCGCTCGCCGAGCAGCGCGGCGCCGCGCTGATCGCGCGCACGCCGCTGTGCTTCGGCATGCTGTCGGGCACGCTCGCCGACGACGCGAGGTTCGACGCGCGCGACCATCGCAGCCGCTGGTCACGCGCGCAGATCCGGCGCTGGCTCGAGGGCAGCCGGGCGTTCGTCGCCGCGCTCGAAGCCGACGGCCACGGCACGCCGGCGCAGGTCGCGCTGCGCTACTGCCTGTCGCATCGGGCGGTCGCCAGCGCGATCCCCGGCATGCTGCGGCCGGAGGAGGTCGACGACAACGTGGGCGCCAGCGACCGCGGTCCGCTGCCGGCGCCGGCGCTGGCCGAAATCGCGCGCATCTACGCCAGCACCGAATTCTTCGTCTCGGACCCCTAGCCCCGAGCGGCCGGGCACGATGGGGTGCCGCGGCGCGCCGTCCCGTGCGATGATCCGCCGCGTGGCCATCGTTCTCCTCGGCGCGCTCGAAGCCTGTCTCGCCGCACGCCATCGCCTGCTCGGCCTCGACGTCGGCACCAAGACGATCGGGCTCGCCCTGTCGGACAACCTCGGCACCGTGGCGTCGCCGTTCGACACCGTGCGGCGCGGCAAATT
>DATJNS010000538.1:0-7166 GCA_035507915.1 Candidatus Sulfotelmatobacter sp. | reverse complement strand
TTTCGGGCGCGGCCGGTCGTCGGGATCGTCGCCCAGCCGCCGCCCGGGCGGGACGATTCCGTCGTCGGGCGGCACCTCGTGATAGTCGCCGTCGATCACCGTCGAACCACGCTCCTCGAACCCGCGGCTGCCGCCCGCCGGCCACCGTCCCAGGCGCCACAATGTGCCGGTCAGGACGCGACGGGTCGGCGGGATCAGCAGCAGAAGAGCGATCACGTCGCTCAGGAACCCCGGAAGGATCAGGAGCATGCCGGCGATCAGCACGCAAGCGCCGCGAAGCAGCGGCCCGGCCGGCGGCTCGCGCCGCGCCAACGCGTCGCGCAGTCCGACCAGGCTGAGCGCACCGAGCACCCGGATGACCAGCACGCCGGCGAGCGCCGACGCGGCGAGCGCCAGCAACGTCCAGCCGATGCCGATCAGCTGGACGACGATGATCAGGGTGACGATCTCGGCGGCCGGCAGAGCCACCGGCAACAGTCGCAAGAGGGCGGGCACGCTTGCTCTTTACCACGCCAGGGCCTATCTACACCTCATGCGCACGTCGTCCCGGGTCGATCGGGGAGCGACACCACCCGAGCCCTGATGGTGAGGCGCGCCGACGCTGCGGATTCCCAGCGGTTCCGGGTAGGATGATGCGATGGGCGACGGTTCCATCATCGACATCGTGCTGTTCGCCATGGTGGCGGCGTTCCTGTTCTTTCGGCTGCGCAGCGTGCTGGGCCGCCGCACCGGGCAGGAGCGCCAGCGCCCCAATCCGTTCGTCCGTCGCCCGCCCGACCAGCAACGCCCGGATGCCGCGCCGCCTCGGCCGGGTCCCAGGCCCGTCGTGCAGCCGTTGCCGCGGGCCGAATTGCCGCCGCCGGTCGCCGGCGTGCCCACGCCGCTCGGCACCGGGCTCGCCGAGATCAAGCTGGCCGATCCGAGCTTCAGCGAGGAAAGCTTCCTCGGCGGCGCGCGCGTCGCGTTCGAGATGATCGTCGGCGCCTACGCGCGGGGCGATCTGCAAACCTTGCGACCGCTGCTTTCCGACGACGTCTTCGAGCAGTTCGCCGGCGCGATCCGCGCCCGCCAGGGCGCCGGCGAAACCCTCGAGACCACGGTGAGCGGCATCCGCATCCTCGACATCATCGAGGCGCGCATGGAAGGCCGCGTCGCGATGGTGACGATCAAGGTCGTGTCCGATCAGGTCAATCTGCTGCGCGATCGCGCGGGCGCCGTGCTCGACGGCGATCCGGCGAAGCCGGTCGAGGTCGTCGATCTGTGGACCTTCTCGCGCAACACGCGCGCGCGCGATCCCAACTGGACGCTGATCGCCACCCGCACGCCGAGTTGATGCGCGGCTCTCACGTGGCGTTGGCGCTGGCGCTCGTGCTTGGCGCGTGCGCGCCGAAACCGCCGTTGGCGCCGCCGCCCGAGCATCTCGCGTTGGCATCCGTCGACTTCGCCGTCCTGCCCGGATGGCGGGCCGACGATCAGTCGGCTGCGCTGCCGGCGTTACAGAAGAGTTGCGGCCGCTTGTTGAAGCAGGCCGACGATCGGCCCGTCGGACCGTCGTCGGGCGCCAGCACGATCGGCGGCACGGTCGCGGATTGGCGGGCGGCCTGCGATGCGGTCGTGCAGGCCGGCACGCTCGATGCCGCGGCGGCGCGCGCGCTCATCGAACAGTGGTTCGAGCCGTTCGAGGCGAGCGGTCGCGACGGACCGGTCGGTCTGTTCACCGGCTACTACGAGCCCGAGCTGCGCGGCTCGCTCACGCGCGACGCCGCCTACACGGTGCCGCTCTACAAACGGCCCGACGACCTCGTGACCGTCGATCTCGGCGACTTCCGCGCCGACTGGCACGGCGAGAGGATCGTTGGCCGCGTCGTGTCGGGCCAGCTGAAACCCTATCCCGATCGGTTGGCGATCGAGCGCGGCGCGCTCGCCAATCGCGGTCTCGAGCTCCTGTGGGTCGACAACGCGATCGACGCCTTCTTCGTCGAGATCCAAGGCTCGGCGCGCGTCGCGCTGCCCGACGGCAAGACCCTGCGCATCGGCTACGCCGCGCAGAACGGCCACGAGTACGTCGCGATCGGCCGGGCGTTGTTGGCGCGCGGCGCGCTCGAGCGCGGACAGGTGTCGATGCAGACGATCCGCGACTGGCTCACGCAGCACCCCGACGAGGCCGGCGCGGTGATGGACCTCAACCCGTCCTACGTGTTCTTCAAGCAGATCGCCGGCGACGGGCCGGTCGGCGCCCAGGGTCTGGTGCTGACGGCGGGACGCAGCCTGGCGGTCGATCCCAAGTTCATGCCGCTCGGCACGCCGCTGTGGCTCGACATCGACGAGCCTGCCGCGCCGGGCGGCCGGCTGCAGCGTCTGGTGGTGGCGCAGGATACCGGAGGCGCGATCCGCGGCCCGGTGCGCGGCGATCTGTTCTGCGGCACCGGCGCGGCGGCGGCCGAGCAGGCCGGCGTGATGCAGCAACGCGGCGGTTACTACCTGCTGTTGCCGCGACCGCTCGCCGAGCGCATGAAACGGGTCAGCTGAGGGCGTCCTGAAACGAGAAGGCCGGCGGACAAGCCGCCGGCCCTCTGCGTCGACGTCGGCAGGGTGGTTAGGCGGCCTTCTTCTGGAAGGCGACGACCTCGGCCGTGGTCTCCTCGGCGCGCTTGCGCAGGAGCTCGAAGGCCTCCTGGCCGGTCTTCTGCGCGATCTCGGCGATCTCCGCGGCCAGCGCGAGCGCCTTCTGGTGGCTGGCGGTCAGGTACTCGAAGTGGTTCTTCAGGCCGACCTGCGGGTCCTTGGCGCCCCACGCGGCCTGCATCGCCGCGACGCCTTCCTGGACCATCGTCTGGAGCATGGCCGACTGGCGGGCGACCACCTGCTGGGCACCGGTCGCGACGACCTGGCCGGCTTGGACCATGGCGTCGAAATTGCGCTTTTGGGCCGCGGCGAGCGCCTCGGCATTCAGGCCGGGCATCCCGGCAAACATCTTGGAAAAGTCGGTCATGGCGGGCATCCTCGGCATGTTGTTGCGCCGCACAATGGGCGACGTGACGAATATATGGGCAAGTGCCCCGCGGGATCAAGAAGAAAATGGTGCGGTGCACAAAAATCCCGAATCGAGCCTCCCCGGTGCGCGGGTTCATCCGTTCCGCGCCGCGTGGTAGGCATGTAGACAAACGCTTGCGGCCCGGCTTCGCTTCGCGGCCGGGCTCTAGATGGGGGCGTGACGATGGCGACCAGCGCGGCGGGGCAGCCGACCACGACCGTAATTCTCGGCACGGCGACTCCGGGCGGCGGCTTCCCGCTCTATGGCGACGCCGTCGTGGCGACCATCCACGAGGCCGACCCGACCTTGGTCATCACGCCGCGCAACACCAAGGGGAGCACCGAGAACGTGCCGCTGCTCGAGGCCGGGCAGCTCGATCTCGGGCTGGTCCAGGGCGAGGTCGCCTATGAGGCGCTGTCCGGCATCGGGCGCGCGCCGGCCGATCTCAAGATCCTGGCGGCGATGTACTCGACCGCCGGCATGTTCGTGGTGCGCGGTGACAGTCCGGCGCGCACCATCGGCGACCTAAGGGGCAAGCAGGTGGCGTTCGGCGCCCGCGGGTCGGGGCTCGTGATCCTGGCGCGCTACGTGCTCGACGGTCTCGGGCTCGACCGCGACAAGGATTTCGAGGCGGTGTTCCTCGACAAGGCAGGCGACGGCCCCGCCATGGTGCTCGACGGCCGCGTCGCCGCGCTGTGGGGCGGCGGCATCGGCTGGCCCGGCTTCGCCACGGTGGCCAAGGCGGGCGGCCGCTTCATCGCGCCCAGCGCCGAGGAGGCCGCGCGCATCCGCGCCAAGCACGCCTTCCTGAAGCCGCTGACCGTCGCGGCCGACAGCTATCCGGGGCAGCACGCGCCGATCGCGTCGGTCGGCTCGTGGAGCTTCATCATGGTGCGGCCGAGCCTGCCCGACGACGTCGCCTATCGGCTGGCGCGCGCGCTCGACCGCGGCGCGCCGGCGCTCGCCGGGCGGCTCGACCAGGCGCGCGAGACCACGGCCGCCAACACGGCTGCGGCCGCGCCGCGCGAAGACCTGATCCATCCCGGCGTGCTGCGCTACCTGCGCGAGATCGGCGTCGCACGCTGAGCGCGGTCGGCATTCGCCGCAAATGCGGTTTGTGTTTCGCGCAACCTCGTCTACGCTCGGGGCGACACCCCACGGAGCGGTGTCGGGCTTGACCAGAACGGGAGCGCCCGCGCGATGGACATCCTGTCGATCTCGTCCGGCCTCGGCGGCGCGCCAGGCGACGGCTCGCCGAGCCAGGACGCGTTGCGCACGTTGCAGCAGATTCCGCAGACCGTCGCGACCGCCGACCTGAGCTTCGCCCGCGAAGGCCTCGCGGGCGCGCTCGCCGCCGCCAACACGATCGCGCTGTTCGGCGGCGACGGCCGGCGTGTGCTGCTGCAGGCCCAAGGCGCGATGGCGTCGGCCGCCGCGGACGTCAAGACGATCGCCGCCGGCATCGTCGCCCAAACCGCAGGTAGCCCGGCCGGCGCGGTCGGCGGACAGGCTGCGCTGAGCGGATTGGGCCAAGCCGTTCAGGGCATCGGGTTCCTCGCCGACGCGATCCTGAATGCGCCCGCGGTATATCGCCATGCGCCGGGCGAGCCGGGGCCGCACGGGAGCATCGCGGCGATTCACGCGTCGCTCGGCCAGATGGCCGACGCGATCGCCGCCGGCCGCGACGGGCTGCTCGCGCCGTCCGCGCTCGACCTGACGATCTGACCAAGGCGCGCCGCGCCCGTCGCGCTAGAATGCGCGCCCCGATGGAGCGCCCATGGTTCCCGACATCGTGTTGACGGATGCGCCGTCGCTGGACGATCGCACGACGGTGCTGAAAGGTCTGGTCGCGTTCAACGAGGCTCACGCCGGGCCGAGCGACTGGCGCGCGCTCGCCGTGCTGGCGCGCGATCCGGCGACCGGGCGGACGCTCGGCGGGCTGTGCGGCGGCTCATACGCCGGCTGGCTGTTCGTCGAGCTCCTGTGGTTGCCCGAGACGCTGCGGCGCGGCGGCATCGGCACGCGGCTGATGCGCGCCGCCGAGGCCGAGGCGGCGCGCCGCGGCTGCTGCGGCGTCTGGCTCGACACCTACAGCTTCCAGGCGCGCGGCTTCTACGAGAGGCTCGGCTACACGCTGTTCGGCACGCTCGACAACTGTCCGCCGGGCTTCCAGCGCTTCTATCTGTGCAAGCGCCTGGCGGGTGCGGCGGCGGCGGACTGAGCGGCTTGTAAAGCCCCGGGCATCCCCCCACACTCCGCGTCATGTCGAACGTCGAGACAGCACCGGCGCGCCATCGGGTTGCGCTGTTCGTGACGTGCCTGGTCGATCTCTACCGCCCGGCGGTCGGCCTCGCCGCCGTCAAGCTGCTGGAGGATGCCGGCTGCACCGTCGAGGTGCCGGCGGCACAGACCTGCTGCGGCCAGCCGGCCTACAACTCCGGCGCCAAGGCGATCACCAAGGACATCGCGCGCCAAGTCATCGAGACCTTCCGGCCCTACGACCACGTCGTCGTGCCGTCGGGCTCGTGCGCCGGCATGATCAAGGCGCACTATCCGGAGCTGTTCGCCGACGAACCCGACTGGCTGGCGCAGGCGCGCGCGCTCGCCGCGCGCACCCACGAGCTGGTGTCGTTCCTGCACGACGTGCTCGGCGTGCGCCGCGTCGACGCGCGTTGGCAGGGCACGATCACCTATCACGACTCGTGCTCGGGGCTGCGCGAGCTCGGCGTGCGCGAGCAGCCGCGCGCGCTCTTGCGGTCCGTCGATGGGCTCAACATCGCGGAGCTGCCGTACACCGAGGTGTGCTGCGGCTTCGGCGGCACGTTCTGCGTCAAGTATCCGGAGATCTCCGACCGCATGGTCGCCGACAAGATCGCCAACGTGGTGGAGACCGGTGCCGGTCTGCTGCTCGCCGGCGATCTCGGCTGCCTGCTCAACATGGCGGGCAAGCTGAAGCGCCAGGGCTCGGCGATCGAGGTGCGTCACGTCGCCGAGCTGCTCGCCGGCGCGCTCGACACCCCGGCGATCGGCGAGCCGGCCAAGCCGACGGCGCGCTAGCCATGCACGCGACCAGCCACGCCTTCAAGAAGAACGCGCACGAGGCGTTGCACGACACCGTGCTGCAACGCGCGCTGCTGAACCTCAAGGCCGGGTTCCAGGATCGTCGCGCGCGCACGGTCGCCCAGCTGCCCGAATGGGAGGCGCTGCGCGAGCGCGCCAAGGCGATCAAGGACCACGTTCTCGTGCATCTCGATTTCTATCTCGAGCGCTACGCCGCGCAGGTCGAGGCGTGCGGCGGCACGGTGCACTGGGCGCGCACCGGCGCCGAGATGCGCGACATCGTGCTCGGCATCTGCCGCTCGGTCGGCGCGCGCACGGTGACCAAGGGCAAGACCATGATCGCCGAGGAGATCGCGCTCAACGATTTCCTCGAGGAGCAGGGCATCACGCCTGTCGAGACGGATCTCGGCGAGTACATCATCCAGCTGCGCCACGAGCCGCCCAGCCACATCATCGCGCCCGCCGTGCACCTGACCAAGGAGCAGGTCGCCGACTCGTTCCGCGCCAAGCACACGACGCTCGATCCCGACCGGCCGCTCGGCGAGCCGCGCCAGCTGCTCGACGAGGCGCGCGCCGAGCTGCGCCAGAAGTTCCTCGACGCCGACGTCGGCATCACGGGCGCCAATTTCCTGATCGCCGAGACCGGCTCGTCCATCATCGTGACCAACGAGGGCAACGGCGACCTGACGCAGCTGCTGCCGAAGGTCCACATCGTGCTGGCCAGCCTCGAGAAGGTCGTGCCGACTCTCGAAGATGCCGCGACGATCCTGCGCCTGCTGGCGCGCTCGGCGACCGGCCAGGAGTTCTCCGCCTACACGACGATCTCGACCGGGCCGAAGCGCCCCGGCGATCGCGACGGGCCCGAGCAGTACCACGTCGTGCTGCTGGACAACGGCCGCTCCAACATGGTCGGCACCGAGTTCCAGGACATGCTGCGCTGCATCCGCTGCGGCGCCTGCATGAACCACTGCCCGGTCTATGCGGCCGTGGGCGGCCATGCCTACGGCTGGGTCTATCCGGGCCCGATGGGCGCGGTGCTGACGCCGAGCCTGGTCGGCGTCGAGGAAGGCGG
>DATJNS010000537.1:0-2295 GCA_035507915.1 Candidatus Sulfotelmatobacter sp. | reverse complement strand
CTAGATCGCGACCTGGGCGCCGAGCTCGACCACGCGGTTGAGCGGGATCTGGAAGAAATCGGTCGCCAGCACGGCGCTGCGCTTGAGGAACTGGAAAACCATCCGCTCGGCCCGGTTCAGGCATGACGGCCGGGCCGGCATGATGGTCTCCTGCCCGATGAAGAACGACGTGTCCATCAGATCGAACACGAGATCGCAGGTCGCGCAGTCGGCCAGCAGGCGCGGGATGTCGGGCTGCTCCATGAAGCCGTAGCGGGCGGTTACCGCAAAGAAGTGGTCGCCGAGATCGCGGATCGTCAGGCGCTGCGCCGGCGCGACGCGCGGCACATGCTCGGTCGCCACGCTGAGCAGGACGGTCCGGTCGTGCAGCACCTTGTTGTGCTTCAGGTTGTGGAGCAGCGGCACCGGCACGACGTCGAGCCGGCTGGTCATGTAGATCGCCGTGCCGGGCACGCGCCGCTTGTCGTGCAGCCGGGCGATGAAGTCGCCGAGCGGCAGGGTGTCGCGTTCGAGCTGCGCCAGCAGCGCGAGCCGGCCCTTGCGCCAGGTCGCCATGACGAAGAACAGGCATGCGCCGAGCGCGAGCGGCGCCCAGCCGCCCTCGAAGATCTTCATGAGGTTGGCCGAGACGAACGAGAGGTCGACCGCCGCGAAGCCGCCGGCGACCAATGCGCTCGGCAACAGCCGCCAGCCCCAGAGCTCGCGCATCGCGATGAACACGAGCACCGAGGTCAGCAGCATGGTGAGCGAGACCGCGACGCCGAACGCCGCGGCGAGATTGTCGGACGAGCCGAAGCCGAGCGCGAGCGACAGCGTCGCGACCATCAGGAGCCAGTTCACCGGGCCGATATAGATCTGGCCATAGCCCTCGGCGGAGGTCTGGGTGATCGGCAGGCGCGGCAGCACGCCGAGCTGGATCGCCTGGCGCGTCATCGAGAACGCGCCGCTGATGATCGATTGGCTGGCGATGATGGTCGCCAGGGTCGACAGGCCGACCATCGCAATCTGCAGCGCCGGCGGGCACAGCACGAAGAACGGGTTCGCGTCGGCCGACACCGCGCCGGCGACCACCACCGCGGTCTGTCCGGCGTAGTTCAGCACCAGGGTCGGCAGCACCAGCCCGTACCAGCCGACCCGGATCGGGCGCGCGCCGAAATGCCCCATGTCGGCGTAGAGCGCCTCGGCGCCGGTCGCCGACAGGAAGACCGCGCCCAGCACCAGGAAGCCGGTGAAGCCGTGGCTCGCGAGATAGCCGAGGCCGTAGCGCGGATCGAGCGCCAGCAGCACGCCTGGATGCGCGACGACGCCGCCCAGGCCGAGCAGCCCGATCGCGACGAACCACACGGTCATGACCGGACCGAACAGCCGGCCGATGCGCGCCGTGCCTTGCGGTTGCAGCGCGAATAGGCCGACCAGCACCGCGACCGACGCGGGCAGCACGTAGGGCGCGATTCCGGGCAACGGCAGGCGCAGGCCCTCGAGCGCGCTCAGCACCGAGATCGCCGGCGTGATCGCGCCGTCGGCGTACAGCAATGCCGCGCCCGCGAGCCCGATGGCGATCACGCCGGTGCGCGCGCGCCGGTGGTTCCACAGCAGCGACATCAACGCGAGGATGCCGCCTTCGCCCTGATTGTCGAAGCGCATCACGACCAGCACGTACTTGATCGAGGTCGTCAGCAGCAGCGTCCAGACGATCAGGGACAGCATGCCGAGCGCGACCGCGGGGGTCGCACCGCCGCCCCACTCGAGCGCCGTCTTGAGGGTGTAGAGGGGACTGGTGCCGATGTCGCCGTAGACCACGCCGAGCGCGCCGAGCGCCAGCGGCGCCAGGGCGCGGCGCGGCGCGGTCGAGCCCGTTTCCTCTACGCGTGCGACCATGTCGCGGCGTCGCCCTGTTCGTGACCGTCGCTTGAGATATTCCGCAGTCCGTCGAAATGCGAGTGGGAAACCGTCTTCCCGGTGTGAAAAACGCGTGAGAGGCATCGGTGCCGAGACGGCACCCCCACGGCGCTTTCACAAAGCGTCACGCAAAACCCCGTGGCTTTTCCTCGCGCGGCTGACGACTTGTTGACCGCTCGGACCCAAGGCCGCGGGCGCACCGGACGACGCTGTCGCTCCTTGCCGCGCCATGGCCCAGCCAAGGACGCGAGTCGATGCGAGATCCTGCCGCCGAACCCCCTGAGCCGCTGCCCGGCGCGCCGCGTCGCTGTGCGTCGACCAATTCGGGCCTGGAGCCGGCGGGCACGATCGTGCTCGACGTCTCGGCCGATCCGGCCCGCGTCGCGCCGGCCGGGC